>NZ_ALKF01000201.1:0-198941 GCF_000283315.1 Paenibacillus sp. OSY-SE
TGCGAAAGTTGAGTTATTAACTTATCCGCTATTGGGTTCTAAGCTGCTTTACTTTTTCACTTATTTGCTGCTTAGGTTCTAGGATTTGCTGCGAGCGCTTCTGACCGGGCTGATGAACCAGTAGGCCATTCCGACGAAAACGGCCCCGCCGACAATATTGCCGAGTGTGACGGGCACCATGTTGTGCAGCCAGCCCGCCAGCGTAATCGTGTCCGGATGCTGCGGCAAGAGCAGCGCCACGGTCATGAGCGACATGTTAGCTACACTATGTTCGAACCCGATGGCGATGAACGCGTACAGCATCCACCAGATGAGCAGCAGCTTTGCGACGTCTTCCTTTGCACGCATTGATGTCCAAATGGCCAGGCAGACGAGCCAGTTACATAAAATTCCGCGAAAAAACAACTCCGTCACCGGCATGCTCATCTTGTTCGCCGTCGCTGCGAACAGCAAATGTTCTGGCGGAATGCCGCCGAACACGCCTGAAGCTCTAATGAGCAAGCTGAACAGAACCGCTCCGAGCACATTGCCGGCAAAGACGATACCCCAGTTTTTCAACGTTTGCATCCATGGTGTTTTGCCGGATAAGCTGCTTACTGTAAACAGCATGTTATTGCCGGTGAACAACTCTGACCCCGCAAAGATGACGAGTGTGAGCGCGATTCCGAACGACATGCCCATCACCATCGGAACGGCGGGCGATCCTGCTGCTTTAAAGTTGCCGCCCACTGTGAAAATGAGCACGATTCCAAATCCGACATACGCCCCTGCAAGCATTGCAGCCACCACATACCGGAGCAACCCGCTGGACATCAGCTTCTTTTTTGCTTCGACTGTTTCATTGATTTTCTCCAATGTCGGTGTATACATGGGTTTCTCTCCCTTCGAGCGTGTGTGCCGAAACGCAACGCTTAACGGTTCACATCACAGCGATATAAACCGAATCCTCTTCAACCCGAACCGCGAAAGTTCGCGCCTGCCCTGTATCGGGCGCTTGGACGCACCCGTCGCGCAGATCGATTTTCCAATCGTGCAGCGGATCGTACAAATAATGGCCAGACACGATCCCCTCGCTCAACGGTCCGCCTTTCGGATGCGGACTGCGGTTCTCAATTGCATATACGGCCTCCGTCGTGCGGAATACGGCTACCTCTACGCCGTTGATTAATATGACACGCCCTACTCTGGGCATGAAGTCATCCTGCTTGCCTACGGCAACCCATGCCGCTTCCCTATTTATTGCCATATGCCAACGCTCCCTTCACCACTTTAACTCCGTTATTGTTGAAAGACGACTTTACCGAACATCTTGTCGCGCAGCCCTTTATCGCTTATAACTTGCTGCCACGGTTCCTCTGAACGTGACGATAATGCTTCATCCATCCGTGCCACCAGTTGTTTGCGCCCCTCCGCGTCTTCGACCGTCGTCTTGTGGATGTGTTCCAATCCGATTCGTTCCACCCAGTCCGAAGTGCGCTCCAAGTAATTTGCCGTTTCGCGATAATGTTGTAGGACTGCGGCTGTAATTTCAATTAGCTCTTCATCTGTCTTCACCTTGCAGAGCAAGTCGGCCAGACGCGCCTTAATGCCGCCGTTGCCGCCGATATAAATTTCCCATCCGCCGTCGTTACCGACGATGCCGATATCCTTCGTGCACGATTCAGCACAGTTGCGCGGGCAGCCGTTAACAGCGAACTTTACTTTAGCAGGATAGTCAATGCGCTCGAACTTGCGTTCCAAGAGTGCGCCCATTCCCATCGAATCCTGCGTGCCGAAGCGGCAATAAGTCGCGCCAACGCAAGTCTTGACGGTGCGCAGCGACTTGGCATAGGCATACCCGGAAGGCATATCCAGCTCCTCCCATACACTGGGTAAATCCTCCTTCTTCACGCCGACGATATCGATCCGTTGTCCGCCAGTCATTTTCACAAGCGGCACATTGTATTTTAATGATACGTCTGCTATCTTCTTCAATTCCGCAGGTGTCGTCATACCGCCGTACATGCGCGGAACAACTGTATAGGTGCCGTCCTTCTGAATGTTCGCGTTCATGCGCTCGTTGACAAAGCGCGATTCTTTCTCGTCCTGATACGTCTGCGGCCAAATCATGCCCAAGTAATAGTTCAGTGCCGGGCGGCACTTCGAGCAGCCTTCCTCCTGCTTCCAGTCGAGCACGTTCATGATCTCTTTCGTCGCGCGGAGCCCCTTCTCGCGAATAGCCGCTACAATCTCGTCGCGCGACATCGTCGTGCAGCCGCATATCCCCTGCTTGCTCCCCCCAGCTTCAAAGCCGTCCCCGAGCACATGCTGCAGCAGTTGTTCTACTAAAGGCTTGCATCCGCCGCAAGAACGGGATGCGCCTGTGCAGGCTTTCACCTCGTCGAGCGTAGTCAAGCCCTGTTCCGTGATGGCGTCCACAATCATTTTTTTGGTGACGCCGTTGCAGCCGCATACGATATCATCGTCGGCAAAGTCGGCCGCCGCATTCGCTTTGGTGCCGCAGCAACCTCCTGCTCCGGTCAGTTCGTTGTAGAGCTCCTCCGTCATTTCCGCGCCTTGCTTGACGAGCCGTTCCAATTTTGATGCGTTATCGATATTGCCAAAAAGCACCGCGCCAGCGATGACGTTGTCTTTTAAGACGATTTTTTTGTAGGTCCCTTTCCAAGCATCGTGGAACGTCACGCATACGCATTCCGGCGTCTCCAGGAACAAGCCTGTCGAGAACACGTCCACGCCGGACACCTTCAGCTTCGTTGAGCATACCGAGCCTTCATACGGCTTCGTCTCCACTCCAGCCAATCCCTTAGCCAACACCGCCCCTTGTTCGAACAACGGGGCGACGAGGCCATAGCACACACCGCGGTGCTCCGTGCATTCGCCTACGGCATATACGTCCGGTGCTGAGGTGCGCATATAATCGTCAACCACGATGCCGCGGTTGACGGTCAATTCGCTGGCACGAGCGAGCTCCACGTTCGGGCGGATGCCGACGGCCATAACGACGAACTCCGCTTCCAGCTCGGTACCGTCGCTGAAGCGCAGTCCTTCGACTCGCTCTCCCCCGATCAGCTCCTGCGTCTGTTTGCCGAGCGCGAACTTAAGCCCTTGCCGCTCCAGTTCCGTCTGCAGCATCCGGGCGGCCTTCTCATCCAGCTGCCGTTCCATCAGGAAATCCGGCAAATGGACAACCGTTACGTCCATTCCGAGCTGTACGAGACCTTTCGCTGCCTCGAGACCTAGCAAGCCACCGCCAATGACGGCCGCTTTATTGTATAGCTTCGCAGCCTCCATCATCCGGTCGCAGTCTTCTATGCTGCGGAATCCGATGACGCCTTGTTTATCCGCTCCTGGAACCGGCAGGATGAACGGCGTCGAACCCGTGGCAATAATGACACGGTCATAACCGACTTCGTGCCCGTTGTCCATCACGACGACGCGGCGGGTCGTGTCCACCCTAGTCGCTGTCGTGCCCGTATGAAGTGTAATGCCCGCTTCGTCGTACCAAGCACGCGGGTTGATGACAATATCATCCATCGTCTTGCTGCCATCCAATACGTAGGACAGCATAATGCGGTTGTAATTTGGATGCGGCTCTTGACCGATGACAGTAATGTCGCAGCTGTCGGTCAGCTTCATCAATTGCTCCACCGCGTTCATTCCCGCCATCCCATTTCCAATAACGACCAATTGCAGTTTCCGTTTCATGATTGGTTCCTCCTCCATCGCCCCGCATGATGTAAGCAAGCGGACTACAAACATGTACATGTTCTATTTTTCACATAATATAACGAAATGTGCCGTTCTTCCTCTATCTCTATCTAGCTGCATGTTCCCAATGAACTTCATAGTCATGATACGCTGATCACACCTGTATCTTACTGGAAATATATGAACCCGTAGTGTGATTACACTCACTCCGATTGTGGCAATATTCACAAATTTAAAAATCTGCTATCGGCTTGTCACAATTTGTTCATCCAAATGGTCGGTTCATCAATATTCCGGATCATAGGGCTCAAAGGGTGCACGATTAATTTAAAAATAGGAATATCTTATAAAGACAAACCATGTGCCTTCAACTATAATGGGTTGTGAACAATTTGCTGACTGCAATGAATAAAGGAGCTATATAATATGAGTCTTTCTTATGTATGTCTGTATGATCCGAACATGCCTATATCTATGGATCCCCTTCGTTCGGACATTCTGCAAACGCTTACTGAAAAGTGGAATATTGTGCAAGCGGATCGTTTGTCCGAGACGCTAGATGGTCTTCAAGACGGAGTGTTCATCAATCTTCACGCCCCTTATTTCCCTAAGCATGCCTGGAAATCAATCTTGTCCTTCCTGCAACGGGGCGGGAATCTGTTAAGCATTGGCGGAGCGCCATTCCGCACTCCTGTCTATCAGGACGGCAACAGCTGGATTGCCGAACCGGAACAGACCGCATATCACCAGCAGCTGCAAATCCATGAATGCATGACTGTTAATGACGAACGCTTCTCCCGCTTTGTAGCGAACGAAGAACGTCCTCTCTTCGCCGATGCGGTCTTCGCATGGGAGAAAGAGCCAACGTGCAGCTTCGTGCTGTGGGTGACACGGAACGACGATTGCCCAGGAGAACATGGGTCGGCAGGATCGATGGATGCACACATTACTCCGCTCGTGACGGCTGTATCCAAGGATCAGCGTGAAATCGGCGCGCCGGTCGTCCTGCTCGAGAATACGAAGGGCACCTTCTCCGGATCACGCTGGCTGTTCGTCAATCAGCGTCTCTCAGAAGCTTTCTGGAACCTGTCTTCTATCAAGCAATTAACCGACTGGGCTGAATACTGCGCACAAGGTGTAAGCGAATGGTGGTTGAAGCCAAGCGTCGCTTGTTACGATCCGGGTGACAGACCGAAATTGACGCTGCAATCGCAATATTTGCCGCAAGCGAGACACGCTTACCGCAATGGAACTCCTTTGTTGAGAGGAAGCGAGTATGCGGAAGACCGTCCCATCACGTGGCTGGGGGAATTGACGCTGCATGATGATAGCGGTAACCTTCTGTGGGAGGAAAAGCTAGAGCTTGCTTGCGGCAGGGAGCTGGAAGTGATGTCCTTCCTTCCTGACATACTATTAGAGCCGGGGATGTACCGGGCAACTGCAAGCTTGCGCAGCAGCCTCGGAGAAGTGCGTCATCTCCATCAAGGGTTCTGGTGCCGGGATGAAGTGCTTCTGAGAAGCGGCTCCTTCTTAACGGTCAGCCGCGATTATTTCGAGCGCGACGGCGAACCGATGCCGATAGTCGGCATGACGTATATGTCCAGCGATGTCGCGCGCAAGTTCATTTTTCTGCCGAACGCAGCGGTATGGGATCGCGATATGGCGCAGATGAAGCGGGCCGGCATCAACATGATTCGAACTGGAATCTGGACGGCTTATCGTCATGTGATGTATGTGGACGGCCATCCGGCCGAGGATGTGCTGCGGGCGATCGACGCCTTCTTCCTGACGGCCAAAAGGCATGGCATTGAGATCTGCTTCAACTTCTTCTCCTTCGCACCAGAACTGTGGGAAGGGTCCAATCCGTATCTTGATCCGCGCAGCGTGGAAGCGCAGAAACGATTCATCGGCGCCATTGTACAACGTCATCGTCATTCCACCCACGTGCATTGGGACTTGATTAACGAACCGTCCGTATTCGATCCGAAGCGCGTGTTCGCCGGACCGCGCAGCGCGAAGGATAAATACGAGGTTGCGGCGTTCAGAGAATGGCTGAAGGAACGATATCAAGGCGATATTCGGCTGCTGCAGGAACGTTGGGCAATGACACCGGATCAGGTGCCGGGGTTCGGGGCTATCGTGCCGCCGGAGCCGCAAGACATTAATTTCAATTCACAGGATATGATACGGGAGAAAAAAGGAACACGCTGGTTAGACTATGCGCTGTTCTCGATGAACATGTTCAACCGTTGGGTCTACGCGATGCGGGACACGATCTCGTCCTTTCAACCGCAGCAGTTGGTCTGCGTTGGACAGGATGAAGCACTCGCTTCCCAACGTCCAAGCACGTTCTTCTACGAAGGAGCGGTTGACTATACGTCCAATCACTCCTGGTGGATGTATGATCAGATCGTGTGGGACAGCGTATTTACGAAGACACCGTATAAGCCGAACATCATTCAAGAAACGGGCATCATGTACGCGCTGACCCCGGACGGCATGGCGATGCGCTCCGAAGAGCAGCTTCGCAACATACTGGAGCGCAAATACGCCTATGCATTCTCTACCGGCTGTGCCGGAGCCATTCAGTGGATTTGGAACACGAATTTCTATATGAACAACGTCAACGAATCCAATATCGGTGCGCTGCGGGCAGACGGTACGGAGAAGCCCGAAGCCGATGTATCCTACGATTTCGGCGCATTCATGAAAGACACAGCTTCCCTGTTCAAAGAGCGGGAATTGGAGCCTGTCGTCGTTATCTATCCGGAATCTAACGATTTATCTAACCGCAGAATGGCGGTCGAAGCCACTTCGTCAGCCTCGCGTGTGCTTGCCTATGAGCTTAAGTCACCGTTCCGCGCACTCGGTGAGCTTCATTTGGATGCGTTATACGCTCAGCCGGCACAGCTCATTATCGTTCCGTCCGCCCATCATTTGACGGATGATGCTCTTCATAAGCTGCTCAGCTTCATAGAACATACCGGCGCCACTCTGCTCGTCACCGGACCGGTCGGGCGCAACGAATATTGGCAGCCGTCTTCGCGCTGGGACAGCCTCGTCGGCGAGCGGCAGCTGCATAACATTTTACGGGAAGAGTGCTTCCTGCTTGAGGGCGACTGCATTCCGTTATCCTATGGCGGCAAGAAGATTATGCAGGTCTATAAGGAAATCGATAGCACAGTTGGGACGCAAGCATGTCCGTCACTCATCCGTCGTCAGATCGGCAAAGGGACATTACTATGGATCGGTTTGCCGGTGGAATGGAACGATCGCCCCGCTTCCATTGCCTCGCTGTATGATTATGCTATGAAGACGGCTGGAATCGGACAAGAGATGGAATGGGAAGAAGGACAAGACATTAGCGGCATTTACGGACGCCGTATATCCTTCGCCGCTGGCGATTTGTACATTTTCGTATCCGAATACAGCCAACCTGTTAACGTGCGCATCTCCCATCCGGTTCATAAGCATTCCTACAGCTTTGAGCTTGAGAGTGAGCGAACTGTGATGTTTGCCACAGATGAGAAAGGTGACATCATCGCAGTCTATCGTCCGCACGAAGTAGATATTGACTCACATTCCGCATGTTAGTCTAACCATAACAATACAAGAAGCCCTTGAAATTCAGCTCGTCTTGCGACAATTCTGAATTCAGGGGCTTTTTCTTCATACATCATGGTTCGTCAGGGCGAAATAATCAATTCCACACGATCATCCGGTTCAAGAATCTGCTCCATCCCCTCACCCGGCTGCAATTGTTTGTCATTCACTTTAATGTTGACCGTTACGGAGCTGTCCAGCTTCTTCTTGCCGATGCTTGTCACTTCTGCTCCGTCTGAAGATAACTGAATTTGAGCAAATTCCCCAACAAGATCGCTGACTTTCATCTGTTCCTGCCATGACACAACGTAGGAATTTGTAATTTCAGGCACCGTCTTCCCCCCCTCAATTCGTAGCGTGAATCCGGGAGAAGGAACCGCATTCGTTTTTACATCATGTCGTTTCACAAATACGACGATCGAATCACTTGGCTGTACATTGCTTTCCATGGACTCGGGCTTCCGCAGTTCCTCATCGTTCAACAGAATGCCCCACCCCATCTTGGAGTCCAACGACACGTCCCCGACAGATGCGATCGTGATGTTATCTTCCGCTAATTTCACGGAGCCTGATTGCTTTAACGCTTCGGACACCGTCATTCCGGACTTCCACTCCAACGATATATGCTCAGATAAATTTGGTATATAGGATCCGCCATCAATTTTTATCGCAATTTTTGGTGTCGGAACTGGATTTTCTTCGGATATCATGTCATTTTGATCAGGTGCTTTAGAACACGCTGCGGTAAAAAGAAGCAGCAGCAACGCGATAAGCGTTCCTCTCCTCTGTACACGCCTAATGTAGTTGAGCGTCTGATTTATCATGCCTTCACTCACTTTCTTGCCCTCTATTTCAACTGCATACATCGGACTTCTAAGTCTATTATGCAGCAAAGAGAGCAAGAAATCGTATCAATCCCGTAACAAAAAATGTCCGTTTGTTCATTTATCGACAACATGGTCCAGCGATATGATGACATTTTTATAGAGGCTGTTCAAAAATCCCCCTTTTGAACATGCACTTATATGACAACTTCCTCCAATATTTTTTTCATGTACGTGCGCCGTGCAGCTAAAAAGTAAATCGTCTGCATCAGCACGAACATGCCGACCACGATGAGAGCGTACCACATCACGTTTGTCATCAACAGGTTGCTTAGCGTCTTCATGGCGAATATCGTATGCATGCTGCCAACCAGGCAAGGAGCAAAGAAGATGAGACCGACCTGCACCGTCACGACGTGTCGGATCTCTTTAATCGATAACCCAATGCGCGTTAACGCCCTGAAATGAGCTTGATCATCCTGCAGCTCCGTAAACAATTTAAAGTAAATGACGCTTCCGCTAGCGATAAAGAATAGCAAGCTGATAAACATGCCGATGAACAGCGTCAACGATGTCGCATGCCTATAATCATTCCACATCTCTACGCGGCTTGTAATCGAATAGCTTCCTTCTTTCGGCAGGTGGTCGCGAATTTTCTGTTCCAGCTTTATGGAGTTCTCCCAGTTGCTCCAATTGTACACTTGAATGGTGCGAGCCGTACGGGACGGAGCCGCTGCATACATCTGATCGATGACCGGATCTTCCACGACGAGCAGGTTGAACCCGTAGTACCCCGGATCCAGAACCGGCTGCTGCAAGCGCTTCGTTACTTGGAGCACCATGCTATGCTCGGTGTCGTTAATGGTCGCCTTCATGGGACCTATATATTTCTTCTCGTTTATCGGTTCTTCCATCACTTCAGTTCCGTACATCCCGTACCTCGATTGATTGACGAGGATCGCTTCCTTTCCGGTGACGGACAATTGGTCCGTATGCAGAATGTCTGCCAAGCGGTTATAGTCGGATACGGAAATCATGCCGGTATAGTCGTCTTCAAATTGTTTTCCTTTGAGTTCAACCCTCACATGCCGAACCTCGGCATAATCCGTAACCTTGAACCCATCATCTTGCCCCCATCCCTTCACCAGCTCAGGAAGGAGTACAGGAATATCGTTTTTCGGCGTACCCAATGTAAATACATAAGGATTACCTGCAAGGGTTTGCTGCTTCATCCCCTGATCAAACGCATAAAAAGTCGCTGTTGCCGTCAAGATGACGGTGCACAATATCGAGACATTGAATAATACCCGCGCATTGTCTTTCATTTTATACGCCGCTTGCGACACGTTCAGTAAATGCGTTCGGCGGTAGTAGAAACTTTTATTTTTCTGCAAAAGCCTGATGATCGCGACACTCAGCTGCGTATATAAAAAATACGTGCCGAGCACCGTAAATCCGATCGTCGGCAGCGCCGTTGCGATAAACAGTTCGATGTTCGTAACAAACGCCAATCCATAACCCAGCACTAAGGAGAACAGTGCCAAAATAACAAGCACCCATGAGAACTTTGGCGGCGTCTTCGGTTGCTTCTCCGAATGTATTAAATCAATAATCTGCGTACGACCTACTTTTCTGAGAGAGAACAATGAAATCGCAGCAAACAATACCAAATAACCTACGACCGTCAGAATAATAGCTGACGAATCGATGTAGAAGCGCATCGGAGATTCCACTCCAAGAATACGGGACATCGCCAGCAGGAACAGCTTGGTAGCTACAGTTCCGATTCCGATTCCGACGAGAATGGCTAGCGAAGAAATGATCATATTTTCATAAAAAACTAAGCGACGCAGTTGGGTCTTCGTCATTCCGAACAACGTAAGGAGTCCAAATTCCTTCTGTCTCGATTTCAAAAATGCCGAACTGGAGTACAGGGTGAAAAAGAACGAAAAGATGATAATCAAATATTCACAGGCCACCATCATTTTCTGCACAGAATCGCCGCCGCGAATATTTCCGTTCACAACATCGGGATGATAGATGAATGCGGCGTAGACGAAAAATATCATCACAGCAAAGGCACTGCTTAGGAAATAGGCACTGTATCGGTGCCAGCTTCCACGTATATTACTGGTAGCGAGCCGTCGGAACGTCATCGAAGTTCCCTCCTAACAAGCTTAACGAATCCAAAATATGCTGGAAGAAGGTCTGCCGGTTCGCTCCACGGCGAATTTCCGAGAACAAACGTCCGTCTTTAATAAAAATGATTCGTTTGCAGAAGCTCGCGGCAAAGGCATCGTGCGTCACCATCAGAATGGTGCGGTTCGCATTCTCATTCAAGTCTTCTAATGCTATCATCACGTCTTTGGCAGACTTGGAATCCAAGTTGCCCGTCAATTCATCAGCCAGCAGCAGTGAGGGCTGGTGGATGACGGCTCGCGCGATCGCGGTGCGCTGCTTCTGTCCGCCCGATACTTCGTAAGTTCGTTTGTCCAATATATGTTCGATACCAAGCCACTTTACGGTTTCTGCCAGACGACGTTCAATTTCTTTCGTATTCACTCCGTCTAGCGCGAGCGGCAAGATGATGTTTTCTTTAATGCTTAGCGTGTCTAACAGGTTGAAATCTTGGAACACGAATCCAAGCTCACGGCGGCGAAAATGTGCCAATTTCCGATTGTTCAGCTTCGTCGGATCCGTCCCATTTATAAAAATATTGCCTGATGTCGGGCTGTCAATCGTCGCCAAAATATTAAGAAGGGTCGTCTTCCCGCTTCCGGAAGGACCCATAATTCCTACAAATTCACCTTCCTCCACTTGCAAGTTAATATCCTGCAGCGCAGTATAGGTCATCTTCCCTTTCGTTCCGTACACTTTCGATAATTGTTCCGCCTTTAATACAGCCATGAGCAGCAAACTCCTTTCCGTCCTGCCTATCCTATGCTTTGTCAGTATTCCATTCGATATGTTCTCAGTATACCCCCTTGGGAATCCCTTCCGACATCGAATAATCTTTCAATCCGATTTCCATCACTTACAAATTTGTAACCTTCAATAATAACAGCCCTTCTTCTGTATGAAAAAGGGCTGAATTTCTGCCTATGGCACATTTAAGAGCGTTGAATCAAATCATGGTGCAGTGCCGTCGTCGAGAACAGCAGCGTCACCGCAGTTCCTTCATTAAGCTTGGAAGCGATGCTCACGTTATGTCCGAGGCGGGCGCAAACTTTGCCTACCAAATAAAGCCCCATACCGGTTGCATCCCCTTCTTTCCGGCCATTTTCACCCGTAAAGAAAGGTTCGAACACGCGCGGAATATCCTGCTCTGCAATGCCGACGCCTTCATCCTCCACCTGCAGACGAACGACTCCATTCGCTTCCTCCACAAGGAATTGAAGCGACTTATTGCCGGGCTTGTCCTTCGAATATTTAATGGCGTTGGTCACCAATTGAGTAAGGATGAAGGATAACCACTTCTCGTCACTTTCCACGATGACGTCACCTGGAGTTACCTTCGGGTAAATCTGATAGCGGATAAGCGCTTTTTTGTTCTGGTTGATCACTTGTCGGATCACATTTTGCAAATGAAGGCCCGATACGTGCAAATCCAGCTCGAATTTGTCGAGTCTGGCGGTGTGCAGCATCATATCCAGCCCTCTTGTCAAGCGGTCGCCCTCTTCGCTTATGCTAGAGAGGAGTTGCTCCGTCTCTGTGCTCGTCAAATCATGTGAAGGCTGCTGCGTTAGCAGATGGATGACCGATAGCGGTGTTTTCATATGGTGAACCCATTGATTCGTAAAATGAACATGCTGTTCCCTGTCCTGACGCAAAGAGAGCAGCTCGTTCATAAATGAGCGGTACTGACGGGTCACCAATGCGTGCATCCGTTTCTGCTCTCTCGATACAGGGTGCTGTAAACATAGCGTGAAATCGCTATCGCTCATGTTCGATTCTGCATTGTAAATCTCTTTATACCAGCGGCGCTGATTTGTATAGTCATACACTAAGCCCGCCATCATTACAATCGCTCCGAGAATGAAAATATAAACCAAACTCTCGCTGTTCACATATCGCTGCCCGATACCGAGATCCAGCCATACGACGACTAGAGACAACGCAATCGCAATCAAGCAAGAACAAATGATAGTCAAGCGGTCCTTCACATATTGGAGAAAGGTCATGCCAGGTTTCATTGCTCCACCCACGATGCCAGCATGCGGTACCCTTGCCCCCGAACTGTCTCAATTGCTTTGTGTATCCCGATTTCCTCCATCTTCTTGCGCACTCTTGTCACGTTTACGGTCAGTGTATTGTCATCGACGAAGTCGACATCGTCCCATAACGTTTCAAGGAGCGTTTCTCTGGATACGATATGTCCAATTCGCTCCATCAAGCAGCCGACCAGGAGCGCTTCATTCTTGGTCAAGTCCACCCGTTCGCCCTGCCATTCCAACGTATTTTTTGAACGGTGCAGCACAAGCCCTTGAACAACCAATTCTTCTCCATTACCCCCGCCATTTGCCGCGTACTCGCCGTACGTGCGGCGCAGCACGCCTTTCACCTTAGCCAGAAGCACATCCAGATGGAACGGCTTCGTAATAAAATCGTCACCGCCATTCTCGATGGCCATCACCTGATCCATCTCGCCCGTGCGCGCAGACACAAAAATAATCGGCGCATTCGTTACATTGCGGAACTGCCGGCACCAATAAAACCCATCATATGCCGGAAGATGAATATCAAGCAGAATCAGGTCCGGATTTATCGTTAAAAGCTCATCCTTCAACGCTTTGAATTGAGTAGCCCGTACGACGTTGTAGTCGTATTTCGCAAGGGAAGATTGTAAAATGGAAGCGATCTTGTCATCGTCCTCCACGATCATAATGGTGTACATACTGATTCCTCCAACCGTCAACAGTTTCGCTGCATACTTTCCTGTTTTAACATCATATCACAAAGAAATGTCCTTTATATAGATATGATTCAGTCAAATACATCTAACTGGAGCATCTTTTGTGGGCAAATGTTCCGGTCCTAAGGGCCATTGTACGGGAGTTCGGCATTCTAGAATATTGAAAAAAGTCCCTATCAAGGGACTCTTTCACTCGTCTTTGCATTTCTTCAGAGGTGACAAGACCGCCATTCAGTTCGTGGTGTTGCCTCGGTCGTTGTGATTCGATAATGACACACGCTTGGAAGGAACAATAGTGGAAATGGCCGCTTTGTTGATCAGGTTCGATTTCAAATCCGTCTGCAACAAAATACTGTACGTATCAAAACAAGTAATCGTACCTTGCATGCGCACGCCATTTTTTGTAATTAGCGTCACCATCATTTTTTCTGACACCAATTGATTTAAAAAATGTTCTTGCACCTTAATTCTCACCATATTTACACATCCCTTTCTCTATATATTAGGATTCCATACCAGTTTAACATAGATTTTCCTAAATGTGCATCAAACATCGACGGCAAAGCAAAACGACCGACGTATCGTCGATCGTTCTACAGTGTTCCATATATGCTCCATCCCTAACGGGCGTCGGCTGGCCTAATCAATCTATCGCCAACACTATGATCAAATGTCACAGCACTAGACTCCAGATGTCGGCAAGACAACATCAGCTTAGGCGGCGCCGTATCGCGGAAAGAGAATGTTGTTCTCCAAGTGAACATGTTCGAAGGTCATACCCTCCAATTCTTCCAACCGCGTATACGTAATCCGGTATGTCGTGCATGCGCCTTCCGGCAGCGTAAAGTCCTCGGTCAACATGCGTATTTGCTTCAGAAGCGTACCCGCTCCATCATGTTCCCCTTCAAGTTCTTGAATCGTGCGCGCGACCTCATCTCGTGTCACGGAAGCAGGCTCTTCCTCCGCTGCAAGAATAATTGAGAATGACAGGTCCTCTTCCTTGGCAATATGCTCTTCGAGCTCTGCTTTCAGTTGGTTGAACTTCTCAAGCAGTTCGATTAGATGAGGTTGATCTCCACCATGGACATGAGCTACACGGGCCACATTGGCTGCGATTTGCGGCAGCTGCTCGCGCAAATAACGATGGTGCTTATTCACGACATACTCGATTAATGAACGGGATGACATGTATTGCCAATCCATCGCCGTACCAGCGGTCGGCGCTTGAGCCTTCATTTCCGTTAGTTGGGCGACGATCGCCTCTGCCTGCAATCCTCGCTCGGCTGCCGCTTCAGCAATCGGACGATTCCCTCCGCAGCAGAAATCTATTTTTAAACGTTTGAACACATCGCTGGCCGCCGGATATTGCAATACCGCATCGCGCACGGTCATTTCGGTTGAAAACATAACGCTTCCACTCCTTTATCCTTCGCTCTTGCTTCATGCAACAGAGCTGAAATGGTATGATGACTTGTGAATCTGGATTCATCATACGACAGATAAAGTAACGGAAGCGTGATTACAGTCACTTCGTTTTATACAATTTTACGACGGCTGGGCAGCTTGCTGGAACGTTACTAATACCCCGCCTTCTCCGGCGTACGTACCGATGATCGGCCCCATATTGATGAACAATACTTGATCAAAGTGATATTTATCCATTAATTCCTTCAAGAATGCTTTGGCGCGCTCCTCACAGTTAGAGTGCGCAAGCGCCACCCAGTCTTTATCCACTTGATGCCATGCATCGCCGACTTTTTCGAGCAGACGGCGGAGCGTCTTCTGCGTTCCGCGAATCTTCTCCATGACTTCAATCGCGCCTTCTTCATTTGCTTCCATCAGAAGCTTTATATTTAACATGGAGGCAACCGTGCCCTTCAATCGGCTCAACCGACCGCCACGAATGACATTCTCCAATGTATCCAACGTAAAGTAAGTTCGGGTCTGATTCACGTAATTCATCATCTTGTTCATCAGGTCCTGCAGTCCTGCGCCTTCCTTGGCCAATTGAGCCGCACGCACGGCCAGCAACCCCAGTCCCAAAGAGGTCGTCTTCGTATCAATGACCTCGACTTGATTCGGATGACCTTCTTCCTCATACATTTCCTTTGCCATGACAGCATGATTGTAAGTGCTGCTCAAGCTGGAAGTTAAGGCTAAGACCAAAATATCATTCTCCGTGCCAAGCGACCTATACATATGATAGAAATCGGCAGGCGACGGACTGGACGTCTTCGGCAATTCTTCCTCCTCCCGCATCCGTTCGTAGAAAACTGTCGTGTCCATGTCGGAAGTGAGCACCTCTTGACCGAACCGAACGTAGAGAGGCACAACGTGAATGCCGAATTGTTGAATGATCTCTGGAGTCAAATCTGAACTGCCGTCCGTAATGATGTGAATGGTCATGTCATTCCCCTGTCTTTTTAGTCTATTTTCAGCGTCATTCCGATCTATTATAAGGGGTACCCTACCAGTTTACAACGACTAAAAGAAGCCAGCCCGCAGGAAACACAAAAAACCGAGGAACGGAAGTTCTCCTCGGTTCATTAGCTTTTATGCCGCTCTGACTTCTTATCCTTTATACACATCATGGTCCACGTAACGCTCGCCATTCAACTCGCTGATGACGTTGATTGCTACTTTGGCACCGTCTCCTGCCGTAATGATCGTATGCATGCTCACCCCGGCGGCAGTTCCCGCGGCCCACACCCGTTCCGCACTCGTCCGGCCTTTATCATCCGTGTCGATAACCGTCTTCACGCGCGGCTCTGTGCCTGGCTTCAGCTTCAATCCGCTCTGTTCCGCAGCGTCCAGAGCAAGTCCCGTTGCTACAATGACATGCTGAGCTTCGTAGCTGTCTCCGCTCTCCGTCTTCACGGTAACAGAAGAAGAACCGGATTCAATGAGAACCGCTTTGTCCTGCTTAAAGACAGCTCCGAATTTCTCAGCTTGCTCACGTCCAATCGTCAGCATGTCAGGTCCGGAAATGTCGCTCACTCCATAATGGTTCGCAAGCCACGCCCGCTTGGTCAGACCGTGATCGTTATCCAGCACAAGCGTAGATTTGCCGGATTTGGCCGCGAACAATGCCGCGCTTCCTCCGGCAGGTCCCCCACCGATAACAATGATATCCTGCATTCATTCTCATCCTTTCATGAAGAGTTCTTCCCTTTATGAATTCACCGGATGTTCTGAAGTTGAATCATCGTCGCTAATGCACTCCACCGGGTCGTTCACCCAACGTTCCGCCCACTCTTGAATGGCTTCCATGACCGACTCCAGAGCGCGCCCTTTATCAGTCAACGCATATTCAATGCGAACGGGTGTCTCTGGATACACATTCCGTACGACAATACCTGCCGCCTCAAGGTCTTTCATACGTTCACTCAACATTTTGTCGCTCATGGTAGGAATGAGTGCGGAAATATCTTTAAATCGCTTCGGGCCACTCAATAGCACCTGTATGAGCAGTCCGTTCCAGCGCTTGCCAAGCACGCAGAACGCAGCTTCAAACCGCGGGCACATACCCAAATGATGTGATTCCATCCGTTCATCCCTCCTTCTTAACTTACAAAATGTAAGCATATTTATT
Source organism: Paenibacillus sp. OSY-SE (assembly GCF_000283315.1). Lineage (NCBI taxonomy): Bacteria > Bacillati > Bacillota > Bacilli > Caryophanales > Paenibacillaceae > Paenibacillus > Paenibacillus sp. OSY-SE. The sequence continues at coordinate 16,640 of NZ_ALKF01000201.1, forward strand.
TTACCATAGCGTTTTTAAAAAGAAAACGGGGGCGGCAGTCCCATTCGTAACAAAAATATATTTAATTGCAATCGTTCTGATACTTATCTTATGCAGATGTACAATATAATAAAGTAAATATTACCCATAAGAACAGAATAGTAACATTGCCTGTTCAATGTGAATAGGAGGAACCGATTGCATCACAATCAAGTAAGTCGAACCGAACGGCATCGAAAGCGGAAACAGCTTAGAAAACAACGAATGAAACGCACAGCAGCGCTATGCAGCTTGCTTGCCGTCGTCATCTGCGGCATATTCGTCGGAGTCTACTACTCTTCAGCATCTGACGAACAGTTATCCGGCCAAGGCGAATTCAAAGACGCGCCCCCTTCAGCTTCACCTTCTTCCACTACTCCATCGGCAGCGAAGAAAGAAGCGACGAAGAGGGAAGAGGGTATGCCGAACAACGAAGCGGCAGCCGATCCTGCAGAGGAAGGGCCAATACATATCATATTCGCTGGAGATGCGCTAATGGATTGGTCCGTCAAAAAAACAATTCAGCAAAAGGGGCCTGATTATCCTTTTCAATATGTAGCCAGCGAAGTGCAGAAGGCCGATTATGCGATCGTCAATCTGGAAACTGCGGTCACTCACCATACCGAAAAGGACACGAATCAATTATACAATTTCAAATCGGATCCGATATCGCTGAAAGGATTGAAAAATGCCGGATTTGATCTCGTTTCGATCGCCAATAATCATACACTCGATTTCAAGCAGAAGGGCTTTCTCGATACGCTGCATTATTTGAAGGAATATGACCTGCCCTATGTAGGCGGAGGGATGAACAAAGAGGAAGCCTATCGGGCTCATACCGTCACCTTGAAAGGGAAGACGATTAAATTTCTCGCCTTCTCCCGCTTCATTCCGCAAACGTATTGGTTCGCTGGAAAAGACAGACCTGGGATTGCCGAAGCCTATAACAAGTCCAGCGTCCTTCCCGTCATTGAACGGGAACGCAAAGACTGCGACTATTTGCTCGTCTACATGCATTGGGGCGTTGAGAAAAACAACCGCCCTGAAAAGTGGCAGCGCACTTACGCACGGGAAATGATCGATGCCGGAGCAGACGCGATAATCGGCAGTCACGTGCATGTGCTGCAAGGGTTTGAATTTTACAAGGATAAACCGATCGCCTATTCCATCGGCAATTTCCTGTTCCCCGATTATGTCAGGAACAATCGCGCAGATACGGGACTGTTGTCGTTAATGATTGACGAGGATGACATTTCAATGTCGTTCGATCCTTATTTTATTTACAAAGATCAAATCGTTAAAAAAGATGAAGCTTACGAGAAAAAGCAATTTATATATTTGGAATCTATTTCATTTGGTGTTAAAATGAACGGCAAACAGGTGCGGGATGCGGTGAAAGTCGATCAAAAAGAACCATCCCCTTTTAACCGCAAAAGCTAAGCTAACACCACGAACACAGACGCGAACCTGTTCCAAGGGACGCGTCTGTTTATTTGTGTTCTACGAGATGAGAACAAAGGACGGTTTATGGAGTGAGAAAAGCCAGGGTAACAGTAATTGGAAGCTTGAATGTCGATATGGTTACGGTCACCTCGACCATTCCAGAGCAAGGCGAAACCGTGCAAGGAGACAGATTCGCCACCTTGTGCGGGGGCAAAGGCGCGAATCAAGCGATCGCTTGCGCCCGTCTCGGCGCCGAGGTCCGCTTTATCGGATGTGTAGGCGACGATACGTTCGGCCGGATGATGCTGGACAATTTGCAGCAGGAACAAATTCATATAAAAGGCGTCGACATCATTAGCGAGGTAGCATCTGGAACCGCATCCATCATCGTCAATGATGGGGATAACCGCATCATCGTCGTTCCGGGGGCGAACGGCCTGCTCACACCAGATCATATTAGACGACATGCCGAGACAATCCGGAGCTCCGACGTCATACTCATGCAGCTTGAAATTCCGCTCCCTGCCGTGCGGGAAGCGTTGAGCATTGCTGCCGAGAGCCATGTGCCCGTCATTCTCAATCCGGCGCCGGCCATGCCTCTGACGGATGAGATGCTGGCGCACGTCTCCATCCTGACGCCGAATGAGCATGAATTGGCGGCTCTCTTTGGCGGGGATGATTCGGAGCAGGCTTTTGAGTGGAAGACGGCTATACGCTCCATGCCTGGGCGCATCGTCTTGACCCGCGGCGCGGACGGAGCTTATTGGTCGGATACCGCCTGCCATCTCCATCATCAGCCAGGATATGAAGTCAATGTCATCGATACAACCGGAGCAGGCGATACATTCAATGGCGCGCTCGCCGTGCTTCTTGCCGAAGGCAACAGCATGGATGACGCGGTGCATGGTGCGGTGGCTGCCAGTGCGTTAGCGGTGACTCAGTTCGGAGCCCAGAGTGGGATGCCCACACGCTCTCGATTGGAGCAACAATTAAAGGAGGATTGAACTTTCATGTATCAGATTCGTATGCTGCAGCCGCTCGATTTTGCCGGAGCGGTCTCCATATCAGATGAAGTATTTCGCAATGATACGCAAATGTCGATGGAACAAGGTTTTCCGTATTTATTTTCTCCAATCTATTCCCACTCGTATGGCGCATTTGAGGAAGAACGGCTTGTCGCGCATATGGGAATGCTCCCATCCAAGCTGCGCCTGAATTCGGTTCGGCTGCCTGTCTTCTCGCTCGGCTCTGTCTGCACATCGCCCGTGGCGCGCGGCAATGGCGTCGGAACCGAGCTGCTTCATCAGGTGCAGCGTCATGCCGATGAGACTGGAGCCGTGCTTATGTTCATTTCCGGCGGCCGCTCCTTGTATACGCGCAACCGCTGTTACCCATTCGGACAAGTGTCCGTATATACGGTGAGCCGTAATGACGAGGCCGTAACATCGAATGCGGCGTTGTCTGAGAGCGAACAGGCGCATGTACGCGAGCTTACAGTGCTGGACTGCTTCGCATGGCATGAGCTTGTCGAGCAGCGTCAAGCAGCGTTTGATTTCAGCATGTGGGATTTGTACGGGCTGGAGCATGCAGGGGCTTACGCTTCTTGCGTCATGATGAAGCCGAAGTTGTATGTGCTCGAACGTGGCGGCAAGATTGCAGCCTATGCCTATGCGCTGCGGCCATCAGCCAAGCAGGTGGATGGCGTGCCTCGCATATTGGAATATGGGGGGGCGGGACCAGACATCGCTCTTCTCATGCAGCTGCTCTTGAACAAAAAGAAATTCACCCAATTGCAAATCTATGTGCCATGGCAGGACCAGAGCCTGCATGACACGTTATCCGCCTATCCTTCTCAGGTGCAAGCGAATGACGGGACCGTATTCATTCCGAATATCGAACGATTGTGCCAGCATTTGCAGAGTTGGTGGCAGGAGCGCGAGGCGCTCGCCGCGCATATTGAAGTGAAGCAGCTTGATAATGGTGCTGTACAGCTCCGCTATCCTGACGCCGAACTGGTTCAGCTGGAGGAGCAGGACGTTGTGAAGCTGCTGTTCAGTCCGGATGCGGACGGCCTGCTGCCAACGTCCTGGCCGTCCTTGGAACAATTGAATTTCACGGTTCCGCTGCCATATACGGTCGGATTGTATTATATTTAACACTTCATTTATCGGTTTGTAAATTATGTCAATATGACGGCGCTGACGATTCCAGGACCATGAATTCCAATCGTCAGGTCGTTCTCGATATCAGCACTGCGGCTCGGTCCGGTAATCAAGTTCAACGATGACGGAAGGTTCGCCATCTCACCGTGAGACGCCCGCAGCCGTTCGAACACTTCCCCCATGCGCGCGACGATGCGCTCCGCCGGGAAGACTGCCAGCAGCATGCCGGGCATAAGACTGACCGAACGGCCTTGCGCTCCCGCAGACAGCACTGCCAGCGTGCCCGTATTCGCCACGACGGCTTCGGGAACGACAATTCCAAGATGACATCGTTCCACAGCCCGAAGCAGCGGACTGCGCGCCTGCCATTTCTCCCCAGCAAGCGCTCCCGCTTCTCCGGGCTCTGATGTGCCCAACTGCTCTAATGCAGCCTTCCACGCGTCTTCCTCGTCTGCTGCGCTTGCCGATTCCGACCATGGCACACCGACTAGGCGCTGCTCATGCAGCACCTGCGGAACGCCATAGGACTGCAATTCCGGTGTTTTGGCATAGACTACACGCTCCAGCATGCCACGCTCCTTCAGCTCGGCAATACTAGCGGAGATGGCTTCTGCCGCTTGCGAGACAGGCGCCACGCGGACAAGCCCCGTCAGCGCCGTCCAGCTATCCATGAACAACTGTACACATTCCTCTTGGCCCAATTGTCCCATCCGCTTGCGATAGGAATCAGGCACCCCATTGAACATCGTGGCCGGCGGTTGTTGAAGCGGCTTGGCGCGTCCGAGGCGCACTGCGATTTGCGTCAGAAACTGCTGCTCATTCATCTGTCCACTCCGTCCTTTCCTCTGTCTTCTGAAGCGGTTGCCTCCCGTGAAGTTGGATCCTGCTGCAATTCACGCTGCAGCTCCGCCCATGAATCCCGGAACGATTGCTTCGGTATCGCCGGGAAGGTACGAGACTTCGTCCACCCTGCCGCCGGTCCAGGCGCCTTGCGGATGACTCCGTCACGGACAAGCGGCTTCTGCCCATAATAAGCTGCTTTTCCAGCCATACGGTACCATTTGACATTGCCGAATACCTTGCCGAACATTTTGAAACCAAGACGTTCCGCAGATGGAGTGAAGCCTTCTTTCACCTTACGCGCCCGCAAATACACGAGCATATCATGCAGCGGAATTTTAACCGGACACGCCTCATAGCAAGCCCCGCATAAGGAAGAAGCGTAAGCGAGCGTACCCGCCTCCTTCATATCCTGCTGCAGGAGCGGGGTCAGCACGGCGCCGATCGGTCCGCTGTACACCGAACCATACGTATGGCCGCCGACATGGCGATAGACCGGGCATACGTTCAGACAGGCTGCACAGCGGATGCAATGGAGCACTTGCTGGAACTGTGGATCGCCCAACTGCGCGGAACGTCCGTTATCCAAAATAATGACGTGCAGCTCTTCAGGTCCGTCCAAGTCCCCTTCTTGCCGCGGTCCAGTGATGAAGGACGTGTAGGTCGTCAGCTTCTGCCCCGTAGCGCTGCGGGCGAGTAAATTAAGCATGACCTCGACATCTTCGAAGGTCGGAACGAGCCGCTCCATTCCCATGACGACGACATGCGTCTTCGGAACGGTCGTGACCATACGGCCGTTGCCTTCATTGGACACCAACGTCACCGTGCCCGATTCCGCAATGCCGAAGTTGCATCCGGTCAGCCCGATCTCCGCCTCCAGAAAGAACTGTCTCAGCTTGCGCTTCGCGAAAGAGGCCAGCTCCTTGGTCTCCGGCGGGAGCTTCTTGCCCGCTTCCTTCGTGAACAGCTCCGCAATTTGCGACTTGTTTTTATGAATCGCCGGAATAATGAGATGGGACGGCGTCTCCTGCGCCAGCTGCAAAATATATTCGCCCAGATCGGTCTCGATGGCATCGATGCCGCGCTCCTTGAGGCGCTCATTCAGATGCATTTCCTCCGACACCATGGACTTGCCTTTGGCTACAAGCTTCGCCTGCTTCTCCTCCGCAATGCGCAGGAAGGTCTGAACCGCGTCTTCCCCTGTGCCGCAAAAATGGACGTGTCCGCCCCGGCTCCGCACCTGATCCGCAAATTGTCCCAAGTAATAATCCAGATGCGCAATTGTATGCTCGCGAATCACTCTGCCCCGTTCCCGCCATTCTTCCCAATCCCCGAATTGTTCTGCGGCGGAAAGACGTCCCGTACGCAGCTTATCCGTAGTGAAGGCGACGGCTTGGCGCAGAAAATCGTTCTGCAGCACCTCCTGCGTACGCTGCTTCAGTCCGCTGCCGATACCTCCGTTAACGTTGTTGGATGAAGTTGTGCTCACGACGCTTCACTCCTTCCTCGAGCAGCTCCGCAAGATGCATGATCCGAATCGGACGCCCCTCTTTATTGAGCCGCCCTCCGATGTTCATTAAGCATCCCATATCGGAACCGATTAAGATGTCCGCCTCTGTATCAACGACATACTGCGCTTTTTCCGTAACCATCGCTTCAGACATTTCCGGCATCTTGATGGCGAATGTGCCGCCGAAGCCGCAGCAATCTTCCTTATGCGGCAAATCGACTAACGTCAAGCCCTTCACCTGCTGCAGCAGCAGCATAGGCTCCTCAGTGATGCCTAACAATCTCGTGGCATGACAGGAAGGATGATACGTGGCCTTGCCATCGAACGCCGCCCCGATATCCGTTCTTCCCAATACTTGAACAATGAACTGGGAAAATTCATACGTGCGTTCAATGAGACGCTTCGCTTTTTCGAGCCACTCCGGTTCATCCATGAACAAATCTTCGTAGTAATGATGCACCATACCGGCGCAGGAGCCCGATGGCGTCACGACATAATCACTATGCTCAAATGCTGTAATCCATTGCCTGGCGACTTCCCTTGCATCATCATGATAGCCGCTGTTGAAGGCAGGCTGCCCGCAGCACGTCTGCAGCGGCGGGAAATCCATTTCACAGCCGAGCCGGTGCAGGAGCCGGACAACGCTTTCAGCAACATGGGGAAAGCAAGTATCCGCCAAGCAAGTTACAAATAACGATACGCGCATAATTGCCCCTTCTTTCATCGTCGTTCATCGAGGAACGAGCAGAATGGAAAAGAAGCGCCCGCAGGCCTTTCAGCCGTCGAGCGCTTAAGTCATTAGCGCTCGGCTGCCATACGGTTGGTAAGCGAACCGAGCTTCTCGATTTCGATGGTGACGAGGTCCCCGTCTTGCAAGTAGACGCGCTTGTCTTCCGGCAGTCCGAGCACAACGCCTTCCGGCGTGCCTGTCAAAATGATATCACCCGGCACAAGCGTCATGTGACGTGAAATGTAGCTGACGATTTCGTCGCAATCGAAGATCATGTCGGACGTATTGGAGTGCTGGCGCGTCTCGCCGTTCACGATGCATTTGATGTCGAGCTCATTCGGATTGCCTACTTCGTCGGCCGTGACCAGATACGGTCCGAGCGGGCTGAATCCGTCGCACGACTTGCCGAGCAGCCATTGCTGGGTGCGCATCTGCAGATCGCGTGCAGACAAGTCATTGACGCAGCAATATCCGAAGACGTAATCGAGCGCTTCCTCTTTGCTCACATCCTTCGCCGTCTTCCCGATAACCATGACAAGCTCCGCTTCGTAGTCCACCTGATCGCTTACACGCGGAAGCACGACATCGTGACCATGCCCCGTGAGCGTGTTGTTGAACTTGTTGAACAGAATGGGATACTGCGGAATCGGCGCATTCGTCTCTTCGGCATGCTTGCGGTAGTTCAAGCCGACGCAAATGATTTTTTGCGGCTGCGGCACACATGGCCCATAATTCAATTCGCTCTCATTCAGCACCACACTCGCATTCGCCGCATACGCTTCGACTTCCAAACGCAGGCCTGCGCCGCCTGCAATAATATCGTGCATCGAATATGCTTCACTTACGTCGACCACACCACGGTCTGTTGCTGCCCCCGTTCGAAGCTGTCCATTTTGATCATAGAACGTGACATATTTCACCGCTAATTCCTCCTCCGTGAAGTACAATCATATATATGTGTTATGTCATTACGCATTTTTGCCGAACACAACTCCGCCATCGATATAAAGCGGGGAGCCCATCATAAATTTGGATTCGTCGGAAGCCAGGAACAGGGCACCTTCCGCGACATCTTCAGGACGTCCCAGTTCCCCGCTGAGCTGCCGTGTCTTAATGGAGGCAATGGCCGCTTCCGGATCATCGTAGGAATTGCGCAAATAGTTCTCCACAAATGGTGTGAAAATGGTTCCCGGCAGCAGTGCGTTCACCCGGATGTGGTATGGCGCATAGTCCACCTGCATGGACTTCGTCAATGAGAGAACCGCTCCCTTCGTTGCCGCGTAGGAAGCGCGATTCGCCAAGCCCATCTCCGCAATGCAAGAGGACATGTTAATAATGGTCCCGCTTTGCTGCTCCATCATGTAAGGGAGAACATATTTGCTCGGCAAGAACACGCCGCGTATATTAATCGCAATGACGCGGTCCCATGCCTCTGGCTCGATTTCGTGCAATCTCCCTACACCGCTCACGCCCGCATTGTTGAACAAGACGTCGATGCGTCCATATTGCTTGACTACGGCGTCCGCCATCGCCTTCGCTTCCTCTGGAGAAGTGACGTCGACTTGAATGAACATCGACTTTCCTCCCAGTTCTTCAATCATCCGTACCGTTTCTTGTCCGCCTTCTGATTGAATATCCGCTACGACAATGGTCGCGCCTTCCTTCGCGAAACGTAGGGCGGTACTCCGGCCAATGCCGGAGCCCGCGCCCGTGATGATACATACTTTTGCTTCCAAGCGCATGCTGAATCTCCTTTCCTTCTATTCGAATGTAATCTTTATGCTAGTTATGCTAGATCGCAGATAAGTTGAACTATTGAATTCCGATCATTCTCCCCCTCGGTCAACAACAATGGTTCCAATATCGCCCAAGAGCTCCATGGTGTGGACGAACGGTTGAGATGGGGAACTTGCTGAGTGAATGGGAGCGTCTCCAACTGCAATAATACAGTTAAGAGCATCTTTTTTCCGTCTTTCGTCACGCTGGACTGCAATTGTAGGGTAACTAGATTGAAAAAGTTGGCGCACTCCGGTCTGCGGCTTATCATAGCGACGACCTCTACTTTCGCGGCTTTCGATCAATCTCCCCTTCGATCAGTAACAACGTTCCCGCATATCTCAGGCGCTAGACGGTGTGATCGAACGGTGATGTTGCCGCATCGACTGAGAACCAATGTTGGCCACAGTTAATCTTCACCCATACGGTTTCTGAATGAGAGGGAGAGTGGATAGAAGGACTTGGCAACGTACCGTTATTGGCTTTCGGCAATCGCCATGTCGATATAAATTCATCGCCGTTCACACATGCATCATTGAACGTTAACCAGATACGATCATGAGATTGGCATATGGCGTCGTATCTCCCGTCCGAATGACCGCTCTCGATTCCTGGCACAGCTGCTTGAACTCAACGTGCGCCATCACCTTCCACCGCACATCCGGCAAAAGCGCCTTGAGCTCAGCCACCCGTTCCGGACTGAACGACTGCATCTCTTCTGTAATGACGACGCAGTCGATGATGAATTCTCCAGCCACCGCCTGCAGCACGTCCACGACAGTCGGAATATCGTCGCATAAAGCCAGGTCGAGCCGCTCAACGCTCATCGGCACCGGAAATCCCCGATCACAGACTGTTAACATATCGGTATGACCCGTCTCCGAGAGAATACGGTTCAGCTGCGGATGCAGAATGCCGCCCTTTTTCATCGGCTCACCTCCTTGGTGCTAGTGGAAGAGAAAGCGGCCTGCCGGGCCACTTCCTCTCGTTGATCCAGCGTCAGCCGCTCGCGGAAGCTCGGAGCCGGCCGCTTCAAATACAATTGCTCCACACCATCGACAACGGTGACGGCAACGAGCTCCCAGCCTTGTTCCCCTAATTCGTTCAAGGGAGCCGCATCATGCTCGATGCGATATTCCCACTTAGAAAGACTCAACGTGATTCAACCTCCCATTGGAAGGCCACCACACGGGCCGGAGCGCCACTTGAATCACGGATGTGAAGCGGCAGCGCCATGACATGCCAATCTCCCTCACGAAGCGTCGGATCATTCAACTGCAAGCCTTCCGCCACCCAGATGTTCGCTCCCAAGACGATGCGGTGTGTCTCCTCGTTTTCTTCTCCTGTGCCGCCGATGCTGAAATGATCGATGCCAACTGCCTTAATGCCCCGTTCAACCAAATAACGGGCGCCTTCGTTGGACAAATAAGGAGACTCATAAATCCATTCCTTCGTCCAACCGCGCTTCTCACCCCAACCGGTATACAGCAGCACAATCGAATGCTCGTTCAACTGCTCCTCATACGGTTCCAGATCCGCACGCCCGATCGGATGCTTCGCCCCTCTGTCCTGCAGCGGCACGAACACCATCCGCCCTTGAAACTGCTGCACTGGAATGCGATCCAGCGTAAGATCGAATTCGCCGAGATGGGCAGGCGCATCCATATGGGTTCCGGTATGCAGGTTCATCGTAATCTTCTCCAGCTTCCAACCGTCCCGCGGTCCTACACAGATGTAATCCATCTTCGGCGGTTCAAAGTCCGGCAGCACCGGACACAGATGGTACAGATCCTGCGACAGATCGACCATTCTCGAAATGTTAAGCATATGCCGTCACCTACCGTTCCATATGGTCTTCCGGTTGTGCCGCCTTAACGGTAAGGCCGCCGTCCACCATGAGCAGATGACCGTTCACCTGCATCGCTTCCTCGGACGCCAAGAATACAACTGCATCGCCGATTTGGCGTGCCGTTCCGAGCCGCTTCATCGGATTCGCCTGCTCTTCCTTTTCACGCATGCCCGGAGCTGCCAAGAAGTCCGTACACATATCGGTATCGACCGTGCTAGGCCCGACCGCGTTCACGTTAATGTTATATTTGCCCAGCTCGATCGCCATGCCCTTCGTCAGCATATGAGCAGCTGCTTTTGAAGATTGATAGTGCGGAATAACAGGGCTTGTGACCATCAAGCTGGCTGTCGACAGCACGTTGACGATCTTGCCGTATCCCTTCTCAATCATATGTTCCGCCGCGCGCTGCGAGGTCATGAAGATTGCTTTGACATTCGTGTTATACGTACGATCCCACGTTTCTTCCGTCACCTTCATGAACGACTCGAACGGCGCGATGCCCGCGTTGTTCACGAGCACATCAACGTAGCCCAATTCCTTCTCGACTTCGTCGAACATGTTCAGCACTTCAGCCTTGCTGCCGATGTCCGCTTGCACGACAACCGCCTTACGACCCAGTTCCTCAACCTTCTGCTTTACAGCCAATGCCTTCTCGTAAGATGACGCAGAGGCGTAATTAATTGCGACGTCCGCTCCTTCTTCCGCCAATCGATATACAATCGCTTCTCCAATACCGCGGCTCCCCCCGGTAACTAATGCAATACGTCCCGCTAAACGCCCCATGTTAGTTCCTCCTGTTATCCCATAAGTAATCATTGATTATAAGTGCGTGTTCAAAAAGCACCCTTTTGAGCATTTTCTATAAGCTCGGACCGATTCGGTTAATGCTGAACTCCGCATGGCCGAGCACTTCCGCCTTCGTCAATTGACCATCGCTCACGGCGCGAATTTCATCCCAAATATGGTTGCCCGCTTCCTGCAAGGAGACGCTTCCTTCCAGCATTCCGCTGACGTCCACATCCATGTTGTCTGCCATCCGTTCCGCGCAGATGCGGTTGCCGGTAATCTTGATCACCGGAATGACCGCTGAGCCGGTAGGCGTTCCGCGCCCCGTCGTGAAGCAGACCAAATGCGCGCCGCCTGCCGCCATGCCGGATACGCATTCGATGTCATTGCCTGGCGAATCCATAAAATATAGACCGCCTTGCGGAATCGACTCGGCGTATTCAATTACCCCTTCAATCGGCGCTGTTCCGCACTTGCTGATGCAGCCGAGCGACTTCTCCTCGATCGTGCTCAAGCCTCCGGCAATGTTGCCCGGACTCGGATTGCCGCCGCGCATATCGGCTCCCATCCGCTCGACTTCCTTCTCGAAGCGGTTCACGATATAATACAGATCGTCCGCCGTCTCCGTCGTGCGGCAGCGGTCTGCCAGCACATGCTCCGCCCCGATAATTTCCGTCGTTTCGCCAATAACGATAGTGCCGCCTTCGGCAATAAGCGCATCGGCAGCCACGCCAAGAGCCGGATTCGACGCGAGACCACTCGTCGCATCGGAGCCGCCACATTTCACGCCGATCTTCAGCTCAGAGAACGGAATTGCTTCCTTCGTCATCGCATCCAGCTTCGCTCTCATTTCCTGCGCTAACTGAACTCCATGCTGAATCGCTTTGACCGATCCTCCAACGCTCTGAATATCAAATACTTCCACGAGCTTGCCTGTCTTGCGAATTTCCTCTGCCAGCTGTGTCGGATCGACGACCTCGCAGCCCAAGCTTACGATGACGACCCCGCCGACATTCGGGTTCTTGCCCGTTCCGGCGAGCACGTCGAAGGTGCGATCCTTATCCGCGCCAATCTGGCTGCAGCCGTGCTGATGAGGGATAGCCACCGTATTCGGTACGAGCTGCTGAATACGGTTGCACACTTGATTCGAGCAGATAACGGTAGGAATAATTAATAGATGATTGCGAATCCCGACCTCACCATTCGGTCTCCGATAGCCTTGAAACGTTAAACTCATGCTAGGTTCCCCTTTCCCGTACAAATGAGCTATGCTTGCTATTTCAGGTGCCTGTCGGCTCCGTTACGCTTCCGCCGAGGATGGCTCTCCCCCAGCCTGATCTCCGCGCCCCCGAATTCCTTCGATATTGTGCACATGCACATGATCGCCGACCGGAATGTCGCAGACGGCGCGCCCGATGACTTCCCCATACTTGCGCACATGCTCGCCTTCCGTTATGTGAATGACTGCCACCTTATGACCGAAAGGAATCGGCTGATTGACTGCTAGCGACACTGAATTCCCTTGAACTTCGCACGTAATGGTCTCGCCTGGAACAAGCTCCCTCAGAGCGGTCGCGACATGGTCGCGATCATCCATTACGATAACGCTTACACCCTTTTGCATGGCCTTTTCTTTCACGCAAATCCCTCCACCTTTAAATGGAAATGTTACCGTTAACTCAACGATATCACCTGTTCCCCTTGATGTCAATGTTACAAATAGAATAAAATGAAATCGGTATAACTATTTTCGTTCTCGTACCCATTTCAATAAATTATAGGAGAATTCAGTCTATGGCTACCATTTATGATATTGCGAAACGGGCCAATGTGTCGGCGATGACAGTATCACGGGTCATTAACAACACGGGCAGAGTCAGTGAGAAAACCCGTACGAAGGTTAAGAAAGTAATGGAAGAGATGCATTATATCCCCAATTCCGTTGCCCGCTGCCTTGTGACACAGGAGAGCAAAATATTGTCTTTGCTCATTACAGACATAACGAATCCATTTTTTACAACGATGGCGCGAGGTGCGGAAGACGCTGCGATGCGGCACGGTTACCGGCTCATGTTCGGCAATAGTGACGAGAGCTTTGCAAAAGAGAAGGACTATGTTGAAATGATTTTGTCCATGCGTGTGGACGGCGTGCTATTTTCACCAAGCGGTGACCGTTCCCGCGAGCATTTGGAGTGGCTCACCCGTCAGAACGTTCCGTTCGTGCTGCTGGACCGCGAGGTTCCTGGCGTAGAATGCGACGCTGTACTCGGAGACAGCCGTATCGGCGCACAGCAAGTGGTTCGGGAAATGATCCGCTGCGGACACCGCCGCATCGCGCTCGTGAACGGTTCGCAGGACGTATCGACAGCGCGGGAACGTCAGGCAGGGTATGCGGACGCATTGCAGGAGGCTGGCATTCAATTTAACGATCAATTGGTGATGGAGACAAGCTATCTGGGCGAGCATGGGCCGTTATCGCTCGCTCATTGGATGGATTTAGCGCCGGGACAGCGGCCAACGGCTATCTTTGCCGCGAACAACATGCTTGCTTTGTCCGTGCTCAAGGCCGTCCGGGAAATGGGCCTGCGCGTTCCCGAGGACCTCTCGCTCGCTTGCTTCGACGATTTCGGCTGGGCAGAAGAGGCGAATCCGTTCTTCTCAGTCGCTTCGCAGCCTGCGTACGAATTCGGGGAGAAAGGAATTCAACTGCTGTTGGAGCGCATCAAAAATCAGGACGTGCCTCCGAGACGCATTGTGCTCCCTTGCAGCGTACATATGCGTCAGTCGGTCGGACAGCTGCAGCCCGTACAATAAGACTAGGCTTGGAGTTGCTATAAGAGGTTGTTCTACACTGCGCTCCTTCTTCAGGAATGCTTCCGCTGCAGTTTTCTTACGAAAACTTGTACTTCTCGGTGCTGAATAGGGGCCATTTGAACCTGCACTATAAATATTTATAAATAGTACCGGCAAGGAGATGCCCTGACAATTTTGGCACAGGACTTACAGGGTCTCTTTGTCGTACTTATTAATCTCTAGCATGACACGTTCAATTCCCCTCTCTATATCCTCGATTTTTACATTCGAGACGTTTAATTTCAGCAGTGAGCTCTTCGGAAAAGAAGATAAATAATTCGCTTCCGCCATGTCGACGAGAATGGATTGCCGCTTCAACCTCGCCATAAGCTCTTGACCCTGCACCCTTTTATCCAGTGACATGTACGTATGAATGCACGGATTACCCGCCGGTGTATAACGGTACAGCCCCTTGCTTTGGCGCTGCGCTTCTTCCAATGCAGAGGTCAAACGTTCCGTTCGCGACGAATAAGCGGAGCGAATCTTCTGCTTGTGGCGCTCGAACATGCCGTTCTTGATGTAGATCTCGAGCGCTGCCTGCGACAGCATAGAGCTGTCGACATCAAGCAGCTTCTTATATTTGTGGAACGGCTCGGCAATGCTTGGCGGGATGACGGCGGCACCGACGCGCAAGCCCGGAAAAATGATCTTTGAGTAGCTTTTTAAATAAATGACATGCGCAGAGCGATCATAGGCATATATCGGATCCGCCTTAGCATCCCGATCCAAATCGGCCAAATAGTCGTCCTCCACGATATACACGTCATACCGCTCCGCCAATTTGGCGATCGTCTTTTTCTGCTGCTGAGAGTAAGACGTTCCAAGCGGATTATGAAAGCGCGGCATCGTATAGAAAAACTTAATTCGTTGCGTCTGGAACAGCCGTTCCAGTTCCTGCAGGTCTATGCCTTCGCTCGTGCGCTCAATCCCCAGCACGGGCACGTTATGCGTCTCCACATATTCGATATACAAATGATAGCCCGGCTGTTCGATCAATATCGTATCCTTCCCGTTCGGAAACGGAATGGTCGTCAGCAGCGCCAATGCTTGTTGAATGCCAGAAGTGATATAGATGTGATCTGCGCTCGTAAACACTTGATAATTCGCCAACTGCTTCTCGATCACCTTGATTAACGAAGGCAGCCCTTGCCTGGTTCCATACACAAATAGTTCATTTTTGTAAATATCGATCGCTTTATTGATGCATTGCTGAAAATCCAAATACGGAAACACCTCTGGATCCGGTGCAGAGGAGGAAAAATCGACCGTGGACCGATCTCTATGCCGCGGTTGCTTTCGTTTCATCACATAATATCCGCTTTTCGCAACAGAGTACACCATATGCCGCTGCTCCAGTTCATCGAGCGCACGGATAATCGTGCTTTTGCTGCAGCGATATTGCTCGGCCAGCATGCGAATCGATGGCAGCTTGTCCCCCTCTTTGTACTCGCCGCTCTGAATCCAATGCTCCAAGTCATTTAACAAGGATAAGTATTTATACATAGACGCCTCTCAATCTCATTCCGAATTCTATACCGGTACAGATATAGTTTATTTGTATTGTATCATGTGGGGGGATTTAATACGATGTAACTATACCGGCCGGTACCTATTAAGCGCGCTTCACTGTGTATGAGAGATCATACAGGTAACTTTCGGATTAGGTGCAATGCTTTGGCACTCCTTCCGCAGCAGCTGAAAAACAGCCGGCTCTACTGGACAAAGCATAGTCCACGTGCCGTTTAGCCGCTCAACTTATATACACCTCTATAAAGGAAGTGGAACCATGATAGATTCATCCCAGAAAAAGGCTTATCTTGCAGCTATATTATACGCCTTCATCATCGGCTTCTCGTTCGTGTTCGTAAAGTTGGCCCTGACGGCAACCGATCCGATGAGCACGCTCGCCCATCGCTTTACCATATCCATTGTCATCGCAACCATACCTGTTATATTCGGGTGGGTAAAGCTGAACATAACGCCCAAAGACATTGTGCGCATCCTGCCGTTGGCGCTGTTCTATCCGGCGATGTTTTTCGCCTTCCAAGCGTTCGGCTTGGTCTACGCCAGTTCCTCCGAAGCGGGAATCATTCAGGCGGCGGTGCCGATTTTCACGATGCTGCTTGCTTCCTATTTTTTAAAAGAACGTTCGAGTCTATGGCAGAAGCTATCCGTCGCCTTGTCCGTTGCCGGGGTCATTTACATCTTCGTCATGAATGGAGTCGCCATTGATGCTTCCAACGTGAAAGGGACCGTTCTCATCTTGTTGTCCGCGCTCGCCTCGGCAGGGTACAACGTGATGGCGCGGCCGATGACGCGCAGATTCAAGCTCATCGATATCACGTATATGATGACGCTCGTCGGCTTCCTGACGTTTAATGTGATGTCGCTCGTGAACCACGGCCTGAACGGTACGGTATCGCTCTACTTCGCGCCTTTCACGGATACGACGTTTATTATATCGATCTTGTATTTGGGCGTGTTGTCTTCACTCGTCACCTCCTTTTTGTCCAACTACGCCCTCTCGCATATGGAAGCCTCGAAGATGAGCGTGTTCGGCAATTTCGCCACGCTCATTACGATGATTGCCGGCGTCCTGGTGCTAGACGAGCAGCTGAAATATTTTCACCTGATTGGCGCCTGCATGATTATTCTCGGCATATTGGGAACTGCATTTCTCGGCAAACGCAAAGCGAGAGCCCATTGACGCCAACGAAAAGCCAAACACACGTTGCTCGTAATCCGCAACGTGTGTTTGGTGTTCCTTATAACCCGAATTCTTACCCGCTAATGCGATGGAATTGACTGTTCACCAAGCCGTGGTAAAATCCTCTCTGCGCCATCAGAGAATCGTGCGATCCTTGCTCGATAATGGTGCCCTCTTCCAGCACGAGAATGAGATCGGCTTGCCGAATCGTATTCAGCCTGTGTGCGATGACGATATTCGTTCGCCCCTTCATCAGCCGGTACAGCGCCTCTTGGATTTTCAGCTCCGTGATCGTATCGATGCTGCTCGTCGCCTCATCCAATATTAAGATAGCCGGGTCGGCCAGCAGCGCGCGGGCGATGGATAACAGCTGCTTCTGCCCTTGGCTGATGCCGCTGCCGTCCTGCTCCAGCACCGTGTCGTACTGCTGCGGCATCTTCATAATGAAGGAATGGGCATTCGCCAGCTTGGCTGCCCGCTCCACCTCGGCGTTGGTCGCATCGAGCTTCCCGTAGCGGATGTTGTCGCGAATCGTGCCTTGGAACAGGTAGGAATCCTGCAGCACGAACCCCATATGCAAGCGCAGATTGTTCCGCTTCACTTCCTTGATGTCAACGCCGTCGACACATATATGTCCGCCGTCCGAATCATAAAAGCGGGAGAGCAGCTGCACAATCGTCGTCTTTCCCGCTCCCGTCGGACCGACCAAGGCGACTGTTTCGCCAGGAGACGCATGGAACGAAATGTCTGTGACCGTCTGCCCGCCCTTGTCGTAGGCAAAGGACACGTCTGTGAACTCGATTTCGCCGCGCACTTCCGCAAGCTCGACCGCCCGCTGCTCATCCTTGCTCTCCTCATCCTCTTCGAGCACTTCGAATACGCGCTCCGCTCCGGCGATTGCGGATAGAAACGTATTGAACTGGTTCGCCAAATCATTGAGCGGGCGCGTAAACTGCCGCGCATATTCGGAAAACGTGACGATGACCCCGATAGTAATCATGCCTTGAACGGCAAGCACGCCGCCCGCTCCGGCGATGATCGCAAAGCTCAAGTTGTTCAGCACATTCATCAGCTTCGGAATGAAGCCCGAGTACGTCTGCGCCCAGTAGCCGGACATCTTCAGCTTCTCGCTCTTCTCGACGAACTGCGAGATGACTCTTTGCTCCTGCGAGAACGTCTTGACGATTTTTTGACCAGAGAACGTTTCTTCGATAAATCCGTTCAAATCCCCCAAATTGCGCTGCTGTTCCTTGAAATATTTCCCCGTCCGCTTCGTAATCCACTTCATGCCAAGAAACATGAGCGGGACGATGATTAACGTAATCAAGGTCAGAAGCGGGCTGAGCCACAGCATGAGTGTAATCATGCCGATGAACGTCAATATGCTGGATGACAATTGAATGAACGAGCTGTTCAGCGTCTGGCTCACATTGTCGATATCATTGGTGAGGCGGCTCATGAGCTCGCCATGCTGCCGCTTGGCAAAGTACGATACCGGAAGCCGATGCAGCTTACGGAACAGCTCCGTCCGCATGCTGTACACTGCTTTCTGGGCGACCCCTATCATCCAGTAGTTCTGCAGCCAGAGCGATGCGAAGTTCAGCACATACACGCCCGCTATGAGCACGATAAGCAGGATGAGTCCCTGACTGTCGCTCGCCACGATGAACTGATCGACGGCTATCCCCACGAAAAAAGGTCCGAGCAGCCCCATCATGGTGCTTGTCAGTACCATGATGAAGATGAGCGTTAATAGCCCTTTATAGTCCGCTAAGTAGGACCAGATTTTTTTCAGCGTGCCCGCCCAATCTTTCGGTCTTGATTTGGACTTGCCTCCCGGTGCGGCATAGTTCTTGCCGCTCGCTCCATGAGTTTCCCTTGCGCCAGGTTGAACAGGCTTATGTGACGGCATTGGCATGGGTTGCAGCCTCCTCTCCGAACTGGGATTGAACGATGCGCCGGTACATCTCCGAATGCTGTGAGAGGGATGCATGATCGCCCTGTGCCAGCAGCTTGCCATCCTCCAGCAGAAGAATGGTGTCGGCCTGCAGCGCCGTGCTGATTTTTTGCGTAATAATCAAGGTTGTACACGGATACTCTTGGAGCGATGCGAGCAATCTTGCTTCCGTATTGACGTCCAAGGCGCTCGTGCTGTCATCCAAGAGCAGAATCGCCGGCTTCCGGATGAGCGCCCGCGCGATAGACAAGCGCTGCTTCTGACCGCCGGACAGATTGACGCCCTTCTGTCCCAACACCGTGTCATATTGCTGCGGGAGCCTCATAATCGTGTCATGGATCTGGGCGTTGCTGGTGGCGGCAATTACTTCTTCCGTCGTGGCGCCTTCTTTGCCCCATTTTATATTGTCCATGACCGTTCCCGAGAACAGGAGCGCTTCCTGCGGCACGAATCCGATGCCGCGACGAAGCGTATCAAGCTTCATCGTCCGGATATCCATATCATCGATCCGCACGCTTCCTCCGCTCACGTCATATAGGCGGGGAATGAGCTGGAACAACGAGGTCTTCCCCGAACCGGTTGCGCCGAGGATGGCGACCGTCTCTCCCGGATGTGCAGTGAATGTAACGGACTGCAGGACAGGCACCGTCGTTCCCGGATAGCGAAACGACACGTCCTCAAACGCTATCTTCCCGTTCCGGATGGACAGGGATGCATTCGCATCGTCGGCATCGGTTATATCCGCATCGGTGCCAAGCACCTCCGCTACCCGTTGCCCCGACGCCTTCGCACGGGAAATGACCATCAATATCATCGACACCATGGACATGGCTCCCGTCATCCGTGCCGCATAATTAACGATAGCGACGACTTCGCCGACGTTCACCCCGCCTGCATTAACTTCCAAATGGCCGAACCAGAGGATGCCGAGCACGCTAAGGTTCATGATGAGCAGCAGTAGCGGAATCGTCAGCTCGACGAGGCGCAGAGCGGCTACGGTCTTGGCCATCAACTCCTCATTGGACTTCGCAAACCGTTTGTTTTCATGGCGGTGCCGCACGAATGCTTTGATCAATCTCATGCCAAGCAGATTCTCACGTAGCACGCTGTTCGCCTCGTCCAATTTTTCCTGGACGGAACGGAACAACACGAATCCCTTGCTCATAATCCAAATGAGGAGCACAAGCAGAAGCGGCATGACCACCGCCAATATCAGGCCCAGCTTCACGTTAACGGCCAGCGCCATGATTAGACCGCCGATAACGAGCAGTGGAGCCCGCATCATGATGCGCAAGCTCATGAATACGACGTTCTGCATTTGCGTCACGTCGCTCGTTACGCGGGTAATCAAGGTAGCGGTCGAGAATCGATCGAAGCTGGCGAAAGAAAACGATTGGATTTTTTCGAATAGATGTTTTCGGATGTCGAAACCAAAGTTCTGACTGACGCGGGCAGCATAAAATGAATTGATGATGCCGCAGATGAATCCGATCAAGGCCAACGCGACCATGAATCCTCCCCAGCGAAGCACGACGGAAAGATCTTGCTGCATAATGCCTTCATTAATAATTTTGGCAGCGATTAAAGGATGCCACAGCTCTACAGTGAGCTCGATAAGCATTAGGAAAAGCGCGATGCCCATCGGCCTTCGGTACGGAATGAGAAACGATAACACCTTGCGCATGAATCAGCCTCCAACGATTATGATATAATTCCATTATTTTACAATTTTAATGGGAGCATTTGTATTCTATTATACAATATCCGGCCTCGGGCAGACTGAATATTTCAAAATTCACGTAATCTAGTCGTAACATAGGGAAGCCGCAAGGAGTCGGCGCGTTCTCGTCATGCACTCCTGCTGCTAATGCGTATTGCTTGAGTCCCGTCTCACGTCTTCGGTTCAGTAAATGCAATAATACACGCTCTAACTGCATTTGTACATTTACTTGACCCATTCCCATTGTTCGAAAATTGTTGTGCTGGACTGCAAAAGTGAAGTTTATTTTTTTATAATAATATAAATAATGGCAGTTTCAATATTTTCAACTGCACAATGGCATTCAGCCCATTCCTATCCTACCCTGCCACCTTCCGAAAACACTGCCGCCTCTGCCAACTGAGCTGCACATACTCCTCCGCCAAACCTGCGTTCAGCGTCCAAACGCCTGAGTAACTGCTGCTTCCACCAGCATTTAGTATCCAAGCGCCTGAGTACCTACTGCTTTCACTAACTTGAGTACTTGCGCCCTATCCGTTCAATCATACTTCAGAACATAAAAAAAGTGCCGGTATAGAAGGAAACCGACAGGTAGCTTCCTTCCACCGACACGAATGGGTTGGGGGCAAGTTCGTCCTCGAGGGAACTGTTATGCCATCGACATGCAATTGTAATCCGATAACGAACTCACCCCAGGATGGGTCGTATGAGTAATAGGGTTAAACATGACACAAAAATTAACTGTGGTAGAACATGAGATAAGTAACCGCCAGTCATGGCATCGCCTGTCTTGAATCCTATTGTAGTCTCTGTTGGTGCAACCAGCCATTTAACTAACTTACAATCAGCTTACATTGTTGTAAGAGTGGTAACATCCTGTTCATTGTCTGTTACCCTTTTACCGCTCCCGCCGCCATTCCTTTCATCACCTGTTCCTGAAACAGGATATAGATGACGATCGTAGGCAGCGCCGCCATGCCCAATGCCGCCATCGTCAGCTTATAGTCCGTTGAGTAGCCGGTGGCGAATACGGATAGACTGAGCGGCAGCGTCTTCAGCGCCGGACTGTTGATGAACACGAGTGCAAAGGCAAAGTCGTTCCAGAAGCGCAAAAAGCCGAGGATGGCCACCGTCGCCAACGCCGGCAGAGAGACCGGAAGCATGATGCGGGTGAAAATGCCGGTGTAGCCACAGCCGTCGACGAGCGCCGCTTCCTCCATTTCCTTCGGAATATTGGCCAAGTAAGCCGCCACGATAAAGATAGCGATAGGAAGCTCAAATGCTGTATACGGCAATATAAGAGCAGCATACGTGTTCAATATCCCCATCTGATTCATCATCATAAACAGCGGCACGAGCGTGCTGTGAATCGGAATGAGCATGCCAAGCACGAACAACAGATGAATGAAGGCCCTGCCGCGAAACGTGAAGCGCGCCAAAATATAAGCCGCCAACGCCCCCAGCAGCAAAGTGAGCGCTAACGACAGTGTCGTGACGATGAATGAATTCAGCATGGACAGTCCCATCCCCGATACTTCCCAAGCACGGGCGAAGTTCGACCATTGCCAGGATTGCGGCAGTCCGAACGGATGCGCGTAAAATTCCTCATTCGTCTTAAACGCGCTCAAATAGAGCCAAATGAGCGGATACAACGTAACTACAGCATACACGGCCAATCCGCAAGAAACACAGAAGCGTGTGATGTGCGCCTTCCATCGTCTGACTGACATCTGATATGGCCCCCGAGCCCGCACGGCCGCTGCTGCTGAGGATGATTTCATACCGATTCCCTCCTTTCAAATTACGTGTTCAAAAAGGTCCCTTTTCAGCACCAAGGAGTGCAAGTCATCGCAAGAAAACTATATCGGAAGCATTGCTCTCATTGCTCTCATCTCTGCTCCTTCTTCATCAGCCATTGCGATCCAGCGACCATCAGCAAGCTGATAATAACGATAAGGGTGGATACAGCACTGCCATATCCGAAGCGATAGACGGTAAAGGTGCTGTTGTACATATACGAGGCAAGCAGCTCTGTCGCATGAGCGGGACCGCCATTCGTCATGACATAAATCAGATCGAACGCCTTCAAGCTCCCCGAGATGCACAGAACGATCGTGACCTTGAGCGTATCCCAGATGAGCGGCAGCGTAATGAAGCCCAGCTTCCGCAAGCCTGTCGCGCCGTCCAGATGTGCCGCATCATCCATTTCAGACGGGATGCTGTGCAGCGCAGCCAAAAACATAATTAAATACGGGCCGATATAATTCCACACGATCGGAATCGCAATCATCCACATGGCGATGCCAGGTTCGGATAGCCATGCGCGCCGCCACTCTTCGAGACCGACAGCACTGAGCGCCGCATTCAGCAGCCCTGTCTGCGGATGATAGATGTTGCTCCAAATAATCCCGATTACGACCGATGAGAGCACCATTGGCATAAAAACAGCAGACCGGACGAAGCGCTGAAACCATGTGCCGCGCTTTAAGAGCAGTGCTAGCAAGAGCGCGATCGGCACCTGACCGAAGACAGAGGCAACGACAACGATCATATTGTTGCGGAGCGACAGCCAGAAGACCGAATCCTTAAGCGCTTCAACGAAGTTATCCAAGCCGATGAAACGGGCAGCCCCGATTCCTTTCCAATCAAAAAATCCGTAATAAGCCGACCAGAAGATCGGAATGATGACAAAAATGGTGTACAAGACGAGCGCGGGGGTCAATCCTGCCGTAATAAACGACCGTTTATTGGTCCAAGCGCGCATAAGGGCTCCTCCTTCCTCTGTACGAAAGACGCTCTTTCTAGCTAACCCGGTTTAGAAAATCACTATCGAATTGTTCACGTCCATACAATGGCGCGTTCAGGCTGAGGTGCTCCGCTTCTTCCACCCCTTTGGTTCATTCTCCCCCTCCTTCAGGAGGCGGCACGACCAAGGATGACTCTAGCTATCTGTCATGATGAGCGACCACTGCATGGCATGGTATATACTATTGGCAGAATCTTATCCCCATCGTCATCCTTCCTGACGGTATGGAGAATGGACATCAGGACCTTTTGCAGAGTAGTCTGACAACCTATTCTCGTTGGGCGCTCCCATTCTGAATAAAGGGGAGAAGAACCTAATAGGAGGTTTGCCAAAAAGTCCTTTTGCTCACTAGCCCCACTACTCAGAAAATGCGAACCCCATCGAATCGCCGTTTGGCTAAGCTTAATCGCCTTTAACTAAAGGGATTAGACCCTTCTTCCCGTTTTCAGAATCCGCTCTCCCCCGCAATATTGCACCTTTTTTCACAACTGAATTACTCCTTGTTGCGCACTCGTCATTCATTGCGCACTCATCATTCATTGCGCAATCTGAATCATTGGGAGAGTGAACAAAAGGGGGAATTAGAACAGGATTGAGAGACTACGAATGCTAGCGTTGAGATGCGTATTTGAAGAGGGAAACCGCATCATTCAGGCCACCACCAATTGACTAGGCGACTTCGTGGCCCAGAACACTTATAGTTTCTTATCTGTTATGGCAACGGGCGCGCCCCGCCAACATGCTAGCTGGCAGGGCGCCGTCCCCATTTCCAACCTCGTTCAAGTTCAGCGCCTCCCGGCTTACTTGCCAAGAGCTTTCGCCTGCGCCTCCTGAATCTTCTGCGCCACGGCCTCGGGCTTGCCGCCCATCAGCAGCTCCTGCAGCCCGTTGTTGACCGCATCCGTTCCGGCGCTCGTTAAGACAGCGTCGTATACCGGCGTGCGCTTCACTTCATTGACGAGTCGGTTTACCTTGGCAAAGAGCGGCGATACTTTGCTCTCATCCAGCTCCAGCTTGAAGCTGACCAGCTGATTCGCTTCCAGTGTCCGCTTCTGCGCCTCTGGTCCAGACATGGCGTAAATCAAGTCGTAGGCCGCTTCCTTGCGCTTGCCTTCTACCTTTTTGCTCAATCCAAGACCGACGCCGACGACACCGGACAATGTCTTCGGGTCACCCTTCCCGCCTGGGACGGACGGGAGAACGGTCGCGCCCATTTGCTGCAACGCCTCCGGCGTCGCATTCGCGGACAGGTTGGTCAAGGCCCAGCCGCCGTCAATCATCATCGCCGCTTGACCCTGGGCGAACATCATTTCCATCTGCGTGTTGTCTATGCTGTTCGCTCCATCTTGGAATGCGCCAGCCTCCTGTAAACCTTGGAACAACTCCAGCGCTTTGACGAATTCCGAATCCGTAAATTGGGCCCCGTCCTGATTTGCCGCCTTCAAAAACCATTCCGTTCCGGTCACTCGGTCGGCGAGCGAGCTAATAATGCTTGATTGCGCCAGCCATGCCGCCTTGTTGCCAAGTGCAATCGGCGTGACTTTATTCTCCTTCAGCGTCGCGACCGCCTGCATCAAATCGTCCCACGTCGCAGGAACTTGAAGACCGTGCTTATCCAATAACGCCTGATTGTAATAAAGAATGGAGGTTGGCGAAAGTCCCATCGGCGCGCTGTATGTGGCCCCGTCAAGCGTAAAATCGTCAAACGCTCCTGGGAGGAAGCCACTTTTCCAATCCGGCTTGCTGTCGAGCAGCTCATTGATCGGCTGAATCAAGCCGCCGCCGTGAAATTCTTTCGTCATCGTGCCCGGCCACATAAGGAATACGTCAGGCATTTCATTGGCTGCCGCTACCGTCTTCAAGCGCGTTTTATAGCCATCCGGCGGTATCGCCTGAATGTCTAAGGCGACATGCGGATGGTTCTGCTTAAATTGTTCGATAATGTCACGCATCGCCTGGGCGCGCAGATCGTCTCCCGTAAAGTTATGCCATAAAGACAGCTTTACGGACTCACCGCTGTCCTTCCCGCCGCCTTGGTTAGCGGACGAATTCGACTCCGAGCCGCCCGCTGCTCCATCCTTGCCTGACGTCGTTGTGCCCGTTCCGCCTGCACATGCGGTAAAAATGGAAACGACAAGCAGGAACACGAGCACAGAAATCCACCGTTTGCGCATCATAACCCTCCTGACCATTCTGTTCATGTTCACCGGACCTATTCTGCTGTCGTCAGCGCGGGTATCTCGTCATCGCGTTCCGGTGTATACCCAGTATAAGTAAGCGCTTTAATTGTGCGTTAGGGAAAAAATCAAGCCGCAACGGGGAATCTTTTCAGCTCTGGCAGGTTGTTCTGGCGGCTCCCTTTTGATTGCGCACTATTGTCAGCATTTGTCCCGGTATTCGGATGGAGTGCAGCCTATATGCTTCTTAAACAGCTGTGAAAAGTATTTTAAATCCTCATAACCGACCAGCTGAGCCACGGCCGACACTTTAGCGGAGCCGTCTTGAAAATAGCGGCAAGCCTGAGCCATACGGGCTTGGGTCACATATTCAATATAATTGATGCCCGTTTCTTGCTTGAACCTGTCGCTCAAATGGTTCGGATGCACCCCGACGACTCGAGCCACATGCTGCAGCGTCAGACTGCCGTCCGCCTTCTCGCGAATGTAATTCATGGCGCGGGTAACCACTGATGCGGAGGAGTCCGCAATGACATCGCGAAAATATTGCATCGCTTCCTGCAGCGCAATGAACAGCGCACGCTCCCATTGCTCCGGCGCGGCCGTACGCGGCGAGGCTAGATCAGGCTCGGGCCGGCCAACAGCCGCGCAATCGGCTCCGGCGCTTGAAGCCGGCTCGGACGCAAGCCCGAAGGCGCGGGCCTGCGCATGTCGAGATGCGCTCCATGACGCGCATGCCACCCCGCCATCCTGAGCGCAGCATCCGCTATCCGCCGGCTGCAATCCGCCAGCCTGTGCCGGCGCGGACACTTCAGCGCACCGTTCCAGCCAACGCCGCGCCGCGATGAGCAGCGATTGGCCGTAAGACTGAATCGAGGCCGGAGTCGCTTCCGGTTCGTCAATAAGTCGCTGGACCTGTTCGTGCACGAAACGGCGCAGCTCCTCGGGCTCGCCTGATTTCAAACAGCGAATGAGTTCTGCTTCATCCTGCGCAGTACAAATGGAAGGCCGCCCTGCCCGTAAAGCTGCCTCCTGCCAAGTCAGCATTCTTTTGTTGCCTTTGAACCAATGGTACGCATAAGCCTCCTTCGCGGTGCGGCACGAATCGCGCACCTCTACCGGCGCTGTCACCAAGCGGCCGATTCCGGCAAACAGCCGGCATTTCAGCTTGCGCTCGATTAGCGCAAGCTCATAATCCCACGAGTCCGAGCTTATGGCCGTCCCTTCTGTCAGACGCAGCACAAGCAAGCGGGACTCCTCACGCAGCGCAAGCCCCGCCACCATTTCTGTCAGCATATTGCCGACCGCAAACAGCAGCAGCTTCTCCTGCGCTTCGCCCCAGCCTTCCGCCTGAATGCATGCCACGTCAAAGACGACTTTCCGTGTCGGCGAGTGCGTCCTGTCTGCCAACAGCAGCGTATCCGCCAGCATGCGGCACTCCGCCTCGCTCAGCGGCTCATGCAGCAGCTTATGCAGCAGCTGTTCGCGGTAGGTAGCTTCTATCTTCGACATGCTCTTGCTGCGTTCCAGCTTCTCCACTATCCGCTCCTTGGCGCGAATCGCCGCTCTCATAATGTCGTCAGGTCGACTCGTCTTCAGCAAATAGTCGCACACTCCTTCCCGCAGCGCCCGCTGTGCATAGCGGAAATCATCATAGCCTGTCAGCACAATCATCTCCGTGTCCGGACTCACCTCGCGAATGTAAGCGGCAAGCGTCAACCCGTCGGCGCCGGTCATGCGGATATCGGTCAGCACAAGATGCGGCTTATCCGCTGATATCGCCTCCATCGCCTCTTCCGCCGATGCACACGGAGGCAGCACCTCAAATCCTAAATCATGCCAAGTTATCACTTGGGCAAGTCCAGTGCGAATAATGACTTCGTCATCCACAATTAACAATTTCATCAATAAAACCCCTTTCCTTGCTCGTATGTGCAGCCTGGCGACGGAATCGCAAACGTAACGGTCGTTCCTTCTCCTGCGATACTTTCGATGTGCAAGGACGCGCCCTCGCCATAATGAAGCTGCAATCTGCGCTGGACATTGAATAGGCCGTAACCGCTGCCGGCGCTTGCATCACCGCTTGGCGGCCGACGTTCTCCCGTCCGCAGCTGCCGCCTGAGGCTCTCCGCCGCATCTGGACTCATACCAGCGCCATTATCCCGAACAATAAATTGAATTCCCCCCTCATCTGCCATCAACATTTCCAAATAGAGAAATCCGTTATTTCCATGCGCTCCCGGTTTCAGAACCCCATGCAATAAAGCGTTTTCAATTAACGGTTGCAGCAGCAGCTTGAGCATTGGCGCCTCTTCCAGCTCAACCGGCAGCACGATCTGGAACTGAAACCGTTCCGGATAGCGCATCGCTTGAATATGCATATAATTTTTCACATGCTCCACCTCTTGGCCAATCGTGCAATATTCAAGCCCCCGGTTCAGGCTGAAGCGCAAAAAGTCACCCAGCGCCCCTACCATCTCGGCTATTTTCCCGTTTCCATCCATCCATGCGAGCCACTGCACGGAAGAGAGCGTGTTATATAGAAAATGCGGATGAATTTGTGCCTGCAGCGCTTGCAGATCCGCTTCCATTTTTTGCGCTTCATTCCGTTTCACCTGCTCGGTCAATTCGCGGATATTATCGCTTAGCCGATTATAGCTGCGCACGACAAAGCCAATTTCGTCTTGCGAAGTGAGCGGCAGCGGCCGGAACGGGGAATCCGGCTGCACCGATCCGATCGAACGGGCCAGCCGGACAAGCGGCTTCGTAACCCGTCTGACGAAATAAGCAACTGCCGCCACGATCACGAGCAGGGCAACGCCCACCGTCACGGCAGTCAATTGAAGCACATAGCGGTTCTGTTCGCTGAACGTCTGGTACGGGATCATCGCGTACACATCCCATGGGGCGAGCGGAACCTTCATGGTCACGACCACATGGCGGCCGCTCCCTTCCCCGACATCGAAAAACTGCGCTTCGTTGCCCGTAATCGCGCCGCCAAGCGACGCAAGCTGCGGTTGCCAGGCGGCAGCCGTCGCATCATCGGCTCCAGAAGCGACGATGTTCCCCTCGTTATCTGCAAGAATGAGGCTTCCTCCGCCTTCCACGACAGCATTGCCCAGCCGGGCGGTCAGCGCATCCCCGTCGATGCCGATGGACAGCATGCCAAGCGATTCAAACGTATTCATATTGCGAATTGGCCGGACAAGCGACACCGTGCGTTTGCGCCCCAGACTCGTATCGATCGGAATCGGAGGGGACCACCAGGTCGGATGCTCCTCCCAATAATCAGGCGAGGCCGGAACTTGCTGGAACAGCGAGGAGGTCAAAATCGTCGTGTTGGACAGCTCTGGATTTCCGTTGAGCGGAATGATGCGGATGTCGGCAATGTAGTCTTTGGAAAAAGCCAAATTCGTCAAAAATCCGATCATGCGCAAATAGTCGTTGGCGCTGGCCCGCTCCTTCTTCGCCAAATAGGTCTGAACATCATGCTGTCCGATTAAGAAGACAGACATATTCTCGACGTCCTGGGCAATCGTCTCGAGAATGGCGCTAATCTGTCTCAACGTGTTCAAGCTCGCCTGCTTCGTCTTCTCCTCGGTAATCGACCATGCGGTGCGGTAAGAGACGTAGCCGAGCAGCATGACCGGCAAAATGATGCAGGCCAGCAGCAAAATCAACAATTTTCGGTGCAGCGAACGTGCGATCCAATTCACAATTAGCCCTCCTTCCTATTTCTTCCTCTGTCACGATCATTATGCAGCATTAATTTTTGTTAGGTCAACAAACTTTTAGTTTGATCGCTGGCAAAATTATGATACGATGAGGTGGAGAGCGATGGAGCATGAAATTATGAAATGGCTCCCATCCGCAGCTCCACTTCAATTTGAGGGAGGAAGCAATGGAATCCATACAAGAAGAACTTCCCTTTCTACAGGCAGTTGTCAAAGGGATAGCCGCCCAGTTCGGCGATCAGTGCGAGGTTGTGCTCCATGATTTGACGCTGCCGTATGATCGTACGATCGTTGCGATTGAAAACGGTCACATTACGGGCCGCCATGTCGGTGATCCTGGCACGAATCTTGGCCTAGAGCTGTTGCGCGGCACACAGCAAGACGGCAATAAAATCAACTATATTACGCAGACGAAGGATGGCCGCTTGCTCCGCTCCACTTCATTGTATATGCGCAATCGCGAAGGGCAGATTATCGGGTCGCTATGCATTAATTACGATATTACCGACCTGACGATGGCGGAGAAAGCGCTGAAGTCACTCACCATGGCCGGATTACAGCCGGAAGTGAAGGAATCGTTCGTGACCAATGTGAACGATTTATTGGATACTCTCATTCAAGAAGCTCAGGCGCAGATCGATAAACCGGTTGCATTGATGACGAAGGAGGACAAGATGAAGCTGCTCGTTCTTTTGGACGACAAAGGGGCCTTCCTCATCAAAAAAGCCGGGGAGAAAATTTGCACGTACTTGGGCATATCGAAATATACGTTATATAGCTACTTGGAAGAAGCCAAGCAATCTACCTAACGGAGCGTGAAACTCATGACGAAGGAACTGCAAATCGGACAAATGGAGAACGTTGCTGCTCTATCGAATCTATCCGTTCAGCATCCGCAGCTAGCAATAGCCGAGACTCCTTTTCTGCTCATCGATTTGGAACGAACAGAGCGCAATATATCCGCAATGGCTCAAGCGGCAGCCCAGAATGGAGTGCAGCTGCGTCCCCATCTGAAGACACATAAGATGCCACGCATTGCGCAAATGCAATTGCATCATGGCGCCTCCGGCATTACGGCAGCGAAGGTGTCAGAAGCGGAGATCATGGTGGAGCATGGAATTCTCGATATTTTCATTGCCTATCCGCTCGTTACCCCTTCCAAAGTACGCCGGGCGATCGCTTTAACTTCACGAGCCCGCATTATTGTCGGGGTCGACAGCATCGCCGGCGCCGGCATACTGGAAGAGATCGCGCAGGAGTGCGATGTTGTGCTTGAGGTGCGGCTGGAAATCGACACTGGCTTGAAGCGCTCGGGCGCGCGTGCAGCCGACATTATGCCGATAGCTCAATTCATCGCGCACTGCCCGCACCTGCAGCTTGGCGGCATCTTCACCTTCCGCGGAGCGCTGCTGAACGGAGAAGGTACGCTCGATGTGCAGAGCGCGGGGCGTGATGAAGGCTTGACCATGGTCCGGATCGCAGACATGCTGCGTGAAGCCGGTCATGACATCCGGGATGTCAGCGTCGGTTCGACTCCAACAGGCACTTATGCGGCTGCCGTTCCTGGCGTGACGGAAATCCGTCCGGGCACATACGTATTTCAAGACCGCATGCAAGTCGAATTCGGCGGATGCATGCTCGATGACTGCGCCGGTTGCGTAGCCGTTACCGTCGTCAGCTGCCCGCAAGACGACATCATTATCATCGATGGCGGCAGCAAAGCATTCGCTACCGACGTGCAGCCGAACACGCCCCCACTTCTTTTGCAAGGCTTCGGTCATATTATGGAAGCTCCCGAAGCCGTGTTGGAGCGATTATCCGAGGAGCATGGCACGATTCGTATTACGGCCGGTCATTCCTTCAAGGTCGGCGATCGCTTACATATTATTCCTAATCACATTTGCAGCACTCTTAATTTATATAACAAGGCATGGCTTGTTCAATCGGACTGTGCGGTCCACGTTCCGATCGAAGCACGCGGACACAGCTGGTAAACATAATGAAGGAGGAAGGATCATGCTTGATGTAATCATTCGGAATACACGCGTTGCCGACGGTACCGGCAACCCTTGGTTTTGGGGCGAAATCGGAGTAAAGGACGGACAGATTACCCATGTCGCGTCTCCGGGTTCCATTGATGTCGAGGCACGGGACACGATTGATGCGCAAGGGCACATCATCGCTCCTGGATTCATTGACGGACACTGTCACTCCGACCTGATGATTATGGATTACCCTGACAGCAACATTAAAATGCAGCAAGGCGTAACGACTGAAGTTGTCGGCAATTGCGGCTTGGCGCCCGCACCGTTCGTGCCCGCACGCGGCGACTTGCTGCGGGAATACATTACGCCAGTCATTGGGACAACGAACAAGCCGTGGACGTGGAACAGCATCGCAGAATATATGGACGCCGTTCAGAGCTGCTCTCCAGCCGAGCACCTCGCTACCTACGTAGCGCACGGCGCGCTCCGAATTGCCGTCATGGGCTTCGATCATCGTCCGCCTACGCCTGCGGAATTGAATGAAATGAAGACGATTCTGCGCGAAGGAATGGAAGCGGGCGCTATCGGCCTCTCCATCGGCTTGCTGTACGCGCCAGGCAGTTACGCGGACAAAAATGAAATTGCGGAATTGTCCCGCGTCGTCGCCCAATACGGCGGGCTGCTGTCCACGCATATTCGCGGCGAAGGACGCCACCTGCTCGCTTCGATTGATGAAGTGATCTGGATTGCGGAGCAATCCGGAGTGACTCTGCACATCAGCCATCTCAAAGCTGCTGGAAAGCGCAGCTGGGGCCAAGTGCTGGATGCGCTCGAGCGCATTGAAGCGGCGCGGGCCCGCGGAATGGACGTCACATGCGACGTATATCCGTACCATGCTGGCTCCACCACGCTCACGACGGTGCTGCCGCCTTGGATCTTGGAAGGCGGCTTGCCTGCCACGCTGGAAGCGCTGCAGCGTCCGGCTATCCGGCAGCGTCTGCATGAAGAGCTGGCAGAGGAGCAAGACACATGGGACAATCTCGTCGCTTCCACCGGCTGGCACAGCGTCGTTATCTCTGCGGTGCAGACAGATCGCAACAAAGAGCTCGAAGGGCTATCGATTGCGGATGTTGCCGCGAAGCGCGGCATTCACCCTGTCGATGCCATGATTGAACTGCTGCTGGAAGAGCAAGGCAAGATCACCATCGTCTATTACCATATGGCAGAATCCGACGTCGATCAGGTCATCGCTTATTCACGCTCGCTCATCGCTTCTGACAGTCTGCACTGCGAGACCGGCAAGCCTCATCCGCGGCTCTATGGAACGTTCCCGCGCATACTTGGCACATATGTGCGCGAGCGCAAGCTGCTTACCGTGGAGGATGCGGTGCGCAAGATGAGCGCCTTTCCGGCGGCGCGCTTCCGCCTAGGCCGACGCGGCCTGCTTGTGCCGGGATATGCGGCGGATCTCGTCGTCTTCAATCCGGACACGGTGCAGGATACGGCCACCTTTGAAGAACCGCGCCAGTTCCCTAACGGAATATCGCATGTGTTCGTTAACGGTCAGCTTGCGCTGCGGCACGGCGAATTTCAGTCCGTACACGCCGGTTCCATGCTAAAAGCGGAACGCCGCCTTCAGCTTCACCATACTTGCGGTTGCTGCTGACCGCTTCATCAGGAATGGATTGACTAATCAATTTTTTTAACTACTTATTTAACATACTACCTACTAAAGGAGCGAATAATATGGGTCAAATCGAACAACGTCTGCAGCAATTAGGAATCGAGCTGCCAGCTGTAGGGGAACCGAAATTTTCTTATATTCCTTGCAATCGCACAGGCAATCTATTGTACACATCAGGCATGGATTGCCGAATTGACGGCGTGCTCATGTATGAGGGAAAGGTCGGCGCGGAGCTGACGATTGAAGAAGGCCAACGCGCCGCGCGCCAAGTCATCATTAACGCCTTGGCTGTCATCAAGCATGAGCTTGGCACCTTGGATAAAGTGGCCAAGGTCGTGAAGATGCTGGCGTTCGTCAACAGCGCACCGGGATTTGCCGATCAGCCTTACGTCATTAACGGGGCTTCGGATTTGCTTATCGAGGTGTTCGGAGACGCAGGAAGACACGCGCGTTCAGCGATTGGCACGAGCGACTTGCCGTTCCATACGCCAGTCGAAATCGAAATCATTGTGGAAGTAAAAGAAGAAGCATAGATTCACATAGATTCAACACACATTAAACCGCAATAATGCCGCAGACTGCGCCAGAGGTTTTATCCCTCTGAAACAGCCTGCGGCCTTTTCATTTTTCATACGCATCAGTCTATTTTAGTTTTTTCACGTTTTCCTGCCACTTCTCGGTTTTATAAGCTAATAGCTTGGCGTAACCGACTTGCTGCGCCTTCGTCTCGGCCTCATCGAGAAGCCGCAGCACATCATCGTCACTTTTGGCATTGAGAAGGATCTTCGCCCTCGTTTCGGAATAAATATCCGCTATGCTTTGCGCGGCAATGCCTTCCTCCGTGTCTCCCGGCGGGTCCAAATTGACAAATTCGGTTCCATTATATTGGGTCTTCCACGTTATTTCAGTTTGCCAGCGCGTTTCCCAATTCCGCTTCTCCTCCGGCAGTGTCTGTTCAAATTTGCTCTTGGATGTATCGACGTATACCGTATTTCCGTTCCATTGGAAGTTGATGGTGGAGTCCATCAGTTTGTTGCGGTTCTCGATGTCCGTCGTGAACTTCTCTGTAAAAATCGGCGCATCGTCCGCATCTGTCCCCTCCCAATACAACCCCTCAGGTCCCCAGAAAATAATCCGTTGACCTTCCGGTCCGGTCAGCCAATCCAGAAATGCGAATGTCGCTTCGGGATTGTCCGCCGCTTTCGTAATCACGCTGACATTCCAGCCGAGCTGCTTGAAATCGCCCGGATATATTTTGTTTTTATCCAAGCCTTCTTTGCGCAGCGGCCATACCATCATATAGCCGTCATCCGGGTCCTCCGCTCTCAGCATATTGTCCCCTCTCGAGGCGAATTCGGTCGGACTGGAGCCGGCCAGCACCGCAACTCTGCCAGATACGATTTTCTCTGCCAGTTGATCTCTCGTTTGCGACATCGTATCCTGCGACATTAATCTCTCACGGAACAGCCTGCTGGCATAGACCATCGCCTCGCGAAACACGGGATCCGTAAATATCGATGTCAGCTCGTCACCCATCGGCACGGCTTGCATGACGTTGAAGAGGGAAGGGCGGTTTTCCGCAAAGGCGGACGTCAATATTTCCACTCCTTCTGCGCCTGATCCGACTTCGAGCGGCACTGCGTTCGGATAGTTCTGCTTCACCTTTTTTAGATACGCATATAAATCATCGGTTGTCTCCAGCTTGGGGGAGCCGAGTTCCATATATATTTTCTTGTTCACGACATAACCGGCATTTCCATTTGGCTGCGTCGTGTACCAGTTCGGAAACTGATAGATTTTCCCGTCAGGGGAGCGCAGCATATTGAGCGTTGATTCCCCCGCCCATTTTTTTAAATTCGGATACTTGTCCAAATATTCATCTAACGGCACCAGCAGATCGGCTGCTCGCAATCGCTCGACATCGACACCACGCTCCAACCAAATGACATCGGGCAATTCGTCGGACGCGATCATCGTATTGAGCTTCTGTTTGGCATTGCCTCCGGAACTAATTGCGGTAATCTCCACTTTTTTATTCTCTCTAATCCATTTCGTGGCCAAGTCCTTGCCCCACTGCGGCATCGTATACCAATCATAGTTGCCATAGAAAGAGAAGGCTATCGTCGCCTCTCCAAACGCTGCCGCATTGATTGGCTCCCCCTCTTGTTTGTTCCCGGCAGCTTCTTGTTGGGTCGAAGGGCCGCATGCCGCCAGCAGCGATGCAAGCATCACCAACGCAAGGCTCAACGCCATCCATGTTCTCCCGTGCTTCATTTTCCCTATCCCCTTTCCCCTCGTTGCAGAATAAATCCCGTCACTTATAAATACATGCATCGGCAAAGCGGTATGCGCTGTATAGAAAGCAATCTGCGCTGCGCTTAACCGTTATTCCTTCAACGATCCGATGAGGACTCCCTTGACAAAATATTTTTGCACAAAAGGATACACGCAGATGACCGGCACGGTCGCAACCATCATCGTTGCCATGGAGAGCGACTTGCTCGTGATCGTTTTCATCCGTTCCATGTGGCCTTTCGCTGCGGAATCCATTTGCGCCATTTGCTCGCTCATAATGTTGGAGCTCAAAATCTGCTGCAGCTTCGTCTGGATAGGCAATAAATCCAAATTGGAAATGTAAATGCTCGGCGTGAACCAGTCGTTCCAATGGTATATGGCCGTGAACAGCGATAACGTAGCCAGCACGGGACCGGATAGCGGCAGCACGATGCGGAATAAGACGCCCCAGTTCGTACATCCGTCTATCTTCGCCGACTCCTCTAATCCGTTGGGAAGACCCATAAAGAATGTCCGGAAAATAATCATGTTATATACGCTAATCAGTCCGGGAATAATCATGACCCAGAACGTGTTCATCAGACCCAACTCCCGGATTAATAAAAAGGATGGAATGAGTCCGCCCCCGAAATACATCGTAATAATGCCCATAATCATGTACAGCTTTTTCCCTATCAGCTCCCTCTTCGTCATCCCGTAGGCAAAGATCGCCGTTGCCAATATCGCCAAAACGGTGCCGATAAGCGTTCTGATTACCGATATTAGAAACCCATTCAGCAAGCGGGCATCCCGAAATACAATTGTATAATTGTCTACCGTCAGATCACGAGGCCAAAAGGTAACTCCGCCCAAGAGCGTATCCGTGCCGCTGTTAAACGAAATAACCGCCGCATTCCAGAATGGATAAAACGTAACAAAGCCCAATACCAACAAGCAGACGTGAATGAGGAAAGACATCACTCTGTCGCCAAAACCATCCTTAACCAAGCTGCATCCTTCTCTCTATCCATAATCGCGTCACCACAAGCTGTTCCCTGTCCTCCGGGCAATATAGTTGGCCCCTGCCAGCATCGCGACGCTAATGACCGCTTTGAACAGCCCAGCTGCCGTCGCGTATGAAAACCGGGAGTTCTGAATGCCGATCCGGTACACGTATGTATCTAGCACGTCGGCAACCTCCCTGACGGCAGGACTCGCTCCCAACAGCAAAATGTCTTCAAAGCCGGCATTCAGCAAATTGCCGATGGCCAGTATCATGAAGATGATAATGATCGGCATAATCGCGGGCAGCGTAATGAGGAACATTTGCTTGAAGCGGCTGGCTCCGTCAATGGAAGCCGCTTCATACATGTGCGGGTCGACACCAGCAATCGCTGCCAAGTATACGATGGAGGAGAAGCCAATCTCCTTCCATATTCCCGTGGTGACAAGAATCGTCCAAAAGTATTCTGGCATAGAAAGAAAGTTGATTGGTTCGTCAATAACTCCGATACGCTCAAACAACATATTCACACTTCCGTTGTCCGTCGATAATAGCGACATGACAAAGCCTGATACGATAACCCACGATAGAAAATGCGGCAAATAGCTGATGGTTTGAATCACCCGCTTGAACACCATGTTTTTCACTTCGTTCAGCATTAGCGCCAACAGGATCGGGGCCGGAAAGCCGATACAGAATTTGAGCAAGCTAATGACGACCGTATTGCGCATGACATTCCAAAATTCGGGCGCTTGAAAAAACATGCCGAAATGCTTCAAGCCGACCCATGGACTGTGCAGAAAGCCTTTAAATATGTTGTAGTCTTGAAACGACATAAGCACGCCGTACATCGGGATGTAGCTGAACACAAAAATGAACGCTATTGCAGGCAGCACCATGAGCTGAATATCCCATTGTTCAAAAATACGCTTGAAGCGGCCTAGTAACACCATGATCGTATGCATTCCCTCCTTGGTCGGTCCGTGAACTGCAGACCGAAATACTTCATGTCATGGCCGATGTCTTACTTGATTGTAAATTGCGGCCTGCCCTGTTTCCTCCAGTATTCTTCTGCTTAGACTGTATAATGTTATCGTTTTGCAAATCCCCCTGACCGTACTTCGCTCGGCGCATAACCCGTACTGCTTTTGAATAGCCGATAAAAGTTGGACAGATTGCGAAAGCCGCATTCCAGCGCAATGTTAATAATCTGCAAGTCTGACGATTCAAGCAGCCTCACTGCATGCTTAATGCGGACGGAAATTAGGTATTCAACGGGCGAGACGCCAACCGTTTGCTTAAACACGGCACTGAATCGGGATGGGCTTAAGTAGACAAGTCCGGCAAGCTCCTTTAAGGTCCACGGCCGGGCAAAATCCCGATCCATCGCTTGAATGGCGGCGCGTACCTTTACATCATGTTCGGAGCTGGGATGCCGTGCTGCGCCGTCTGGAGATAGCGGAGCTTCGCTGCGCAAATAACGGCTCACATAAGCCAAAAACCGGATGAGGTGCGATCGCACTATCGATACATGTAACGGCTGACTCCGGTTGTACTCCTCCTGCATGTCGCTGAGGATGGATTGCAGCAGCTTGCTGTGGTCCCGGCTAAGCAGATGCGTAAAATGTATGCCCAGCTCTGCAAAAGGCGCCAGCAGATCATGCTCGTAGCGCAGATCATGCACAAACCAGGAAGCGTCAAAAGCCGTTACCTGCATAACGAGATGTTCTTTTTCATATGCCCTGTGCAAATCATTCGAGTTAATCAGCAAAATATCTCCTTCTTGAAAATTAATCCGCTGCCCATTGATGATGTAATGGCCCGATCCGGATTTAATCCAATTAATCTCCAGCACATCATGGCGATGAAGCCGCTGATATTCCGGCGCTACGCCAATCGTATCGATAATATGGATCGGGAATTGTCTCGACAAAGTCATAGCGACTTCCTCGCAAGGAATCGTCGCTTCCTGACACGAAATCAACTTAGCATTCCCCTCCCGTGACACGCCTTTGTCTCCAGCCCGTTCTATTGTTGCACTCACTTCCATATTCACCAGCCTTTTTTAGTATTTATAAATATCAAAATACCATTATAGCATTTATAAATGCAATATTGTTTTTTACACATGCAAATAAGGCTCACCGCTGATATGAGCGCTGAGCCTTCAAAAAAACTGGTTATTGTTACCGTTGACCTTATAGTCAAGTCACGATAAGTTATAATAGGTTTATTCACTCGCTTTAACACGGACAAGCGTGTAAGCGTAGAAGCGATTATGTAATCAAGTCATACGCTAATATCGAACCAGCTATGAACTACAATGTATATAGTATCAAGGAGATGACACCATGCAAGCCCACCAGCAACACAACGAGACTCGTCCGCTTAGCTTCGCGCAAAGTGTTACGATTTTCACCAGCATTATCGTCCTGCTCTTACTTACCATTCTCGTATGGCAGGCAGAGCCCCATATTCCGCTCATCGCCGCCGCCGTATTGACCGGGTGTCTGCTGCTCGCCTTCGGCCAATCGTGGAAATCGGTTGAACAAGCACTCATGCGCGGACTTCAGGCATCCGTCATGCCGGCAGCGCTGCTATCTCTCATCGGCATTCTAATCGCAGTCTGGATGATGAGCGGTACAGTTCCGACACTGCTTGTATATGGAACCACTTGGTTCCAGCCGCAGTGGTTCACAATTAGTGCGATGCTGCTTACCGTCGTCGTGTCGATGTTCGTCGGCAGCTCACTTACGACCGTCGGCACGTTCGGTGTCGCCCTGGTCGGCATGGCAGGCTCTATGGGCGTCCATCCAGCCATCGTGGCGGGTGCCGTCGTATCTGGTGCATGCTTCGGAGATAAAATGTCTCCGCTCTCCGATACGACCAATTTCGCATCTGCCGTCGCACGCGTGCAAATGCCTGATCATATCCGGAACATGACGCGGACGACCGTGCCGGCATTCGTATTGACCCTCGCCGCATTTTTCTTTTTTGGTTCATCGTCCCAGACAGACTTGTCGCAGCTCGAAGCGATGCAGCGTGATATTAGCCAGTCGTTTCATATTCACCCACTGACGCTGCTCCCGCTTGTCGTCGTGCTTGCCGCAGCCTTTAAGCGGCTGCCCATCATCATTACGATGCTGCTCGGTATCGGCACAGGCTTGCTCATAGCGCTGTTCATTCAAGGAGATTTCGCTGTTACGCAATGGATTGTTACGATGAACCACGGATATCAAGGCTCCTTCCAACTGGAAGAAGTCGCGCGCATCGTCAATCGCGGCGGGCTTCAATCGATGACCGGGGCCATTACACTTATCGCTATCGCATTCGCATTAGGCGGACTGCTGCAGCACTGCGGAGTCATCCAGACGATGTTCAATCGTCTCATCGCTCCGGTAAAGAGCAAAGAAGCGCTCGTCGTAACGAGCGGGCTCAGCTCCATTGGCGTCAATATCATTACCGGTGAACAGTATATGTCTATTCTGCTGCCGGGCCAGCTCTTTGAAGAAGAATATGAGAAACGCGGCATTCCGCGCGTTACCCTCTCACGCACATTGGAAGATTGCGGGACCTTGGTCAATCCGCTCATTCCGTGGGGCGTCAGCGGAGCGATGATGACGAGCGCATTGGGACTGACGGTGCTCGATTATGCGCCGTACGCCTTTTTCCTCTGGCTATCCCCGTTGGTGACATTTGCGTTCGCGCTCATTCCGGGCTTGAAGAGAGAAACTTTGGGTATGGCTCGGAAATGATAGGCATATCAATTGAAGCGGGTTTGCGCGGAGGCGCAATACTCGCTTCTTTCTTTTTGCATCCGTTTGTGGATTTTTCCGGATCGGCTTCTCTCAAGGCAACTGCCTTACCGTTGTGCAAGCAGCTTTGCTTTCTCCAGACAGATAAGGATATGAAAAGGAAACGAGGTAAATGGTTCTCTTCGGACGAGGTCGAAGCAAGATCCATTGGAAAACATACAGTAAAATGTATGGACTCTACGGCTAAATGGCATGCAGACTGTAATTTGTCCAATGGATCGGGCTCTTTTCAGCCATTAGCACGGATAGAGTGTCAAGCCATTGGATGAACTCCAATGGAACCGACCGTAAAGAGCTGCACCCCGCTATTTCATTGGACGAAATCCAATGGATGAAACAAAGGCCCAAACCTTCCGCCCTGCTTTTTCTCTTCGGGCAGGAGACGGGTCGGATGTTTATCATCGCACACAATCTTATCTTATAATCCTTCCCGCAATCAGCCGGGTCCTGTTCCAGTGAATTAGACAGTTACAAGGCAGCATTATCACAGAACAACAATACCCGAAAATGATAGGCATTGTCCCCCTTCTCTTGTTATGATACGCTTTAAGTATCTATGTGCACGACAAGGTGCATACCATTCGGAATGAAAGGGAGGAACTTGATGATTAAACATTTGAACGGCCGCTTGCCCCGCTGCGCCGTCATCATCATTTGCGTGCTCATGCTGCTCTGTTCCTCCCTGCTGCCTGCGCTGTCAGCAGATCCGCTCGGACAGCCCAGCGCGGATGCGGAATACGCCCATGCGCTGCATTATGAGACGGTGGTCGGGATTCCGCATCACTATATCGTGAAAATTCATACGTTCTTGCAATGGGCTGTTCTCTTTTTCATTTACCTGTTCATTCTCATAATACGGAATATCGTTCCCAAATATTTATTCGATGTGCCTTTCCGCCTTCTATTACTCAGCATCTGTCTCATGCCCTTAAAGTTTACCTCCAAGTACGTCGTTCGCTGATCGGATGTATTCAGTTCTATCATACCGGTAGTAAACAACGATAGTTACGAGGAGGAATAATTTCCATATGAACCAGATCAATGAACAGGAACAGCATGAACTTACGAAGAAGCAGGGCAAGCATTCTTCAGGATTGAAGACGGATATGAAAGTCATTAATCGAGATATGATGAACATCATCATGTTCATTGTACTATCAGCGGCAGTAATCGCTGCACTTTACTTCCTACTGTAGAATTAATGTTCATCACCCCTATCCTGCTCAGCGCCATGCTGAGTAAGATAGGGTTTTTTATTGTGTTGCAACACGGCGCTTAAGCTGTTTGTAACATTTCTACGTTCATTTCTACGTTCAATTCTATGTTCGTTTTCATGTTCAAATCTATCTTTTTTCGTCAAAAATAAACTTATACAAACATTCAATTGAACTTAAATGAACATTGAGCTATAATAGACAGCATCAGGCAAGATTAACCAATCATTCATTCATAGGAGGAATCATAATATGGAAATGCGTCACGCAAGTCATCCGGAGAGTGCGAAAGGCTACGATACGGATCGTCTGAGAAAAGAGTTCCTGATTGAGAAGCTGTTCGTGGAGAACGAGATTCAGATGGTGTACAGCCACGTCGATCGTTATATTATTGGCGGTGCGCTGCCAACAACAGGCACACTGCAATTGGAAGCGGATTCAAAGGAAATCGGAGCCGATTATGTGCTGGAGCGTCGTGAAATCGGTATCATCAACGTGGGTGCTGCCGGCATCATCAACGTTGACGGGACGGAATATGCCGTGGAGGCGCGCGACTGCCTATACATCGGCATGGGAAGCCGCGATGTGACGTTCGCTAGCCGGGATGCCGCGAATCCGGCACGCTTCTACTTCATCTCCACACCAGCTCATAAGACATATCCGACCGTGCTGCTGCCGATTGCCGAAGCTACGCCGCAGCATCTTGGCAGCTTGGCTTCGTCTAACGAGCGCACGATTTATAAATATATCCACAAGGGCGGCATTCAAAGCTGTCAACTCATGCTCGGCATGACGCTGCTGAAGCCGAACAACATGTGGAATACAATGCCTTGCCATACTCACGACCGCCGCTCCGAAGTATATTTCTACTTCGACATGCCAGAAGACGGTCTTGTCTTCCACTTCATGGGGGAGCCGCAAGAGACGCGGCATTTGGTCATGCGCAACGAGCAGGTCGCTATCTCACCGAGCTGGTCCATCCATAGCGGTGTAGGCACGAGCAATTATACGTTCATTTGGGCCATGGCCGGCGAGAATCAAACGTTTGAAGATATGGATATGATTGCCATGAAGGATTTGAAGTAAATGTCGAACGTAAAACGCCATCAACAGATTATGGAACTTCTCATTCAACAAGGCGAAGTCAAAGTAAACGAGCTTAGCGAGCAGCTTCAGGTTACCGGCAAGACGATTCGCGCGGATCTTGAGCTGCTGGAAGAGCAAGGCTTGCTTACCCGGGTTCATGGCGGAGCCGTGTTGAAGCATATGTCCGACCTCGGACTGCTGCCGGTGCAAGCACCGAACCAGCAGCACCTAACCGAAAAAGCAGAAATTGCTGAGAAAGCCGTACGCCTCATAGAGCCAGATGACATCATTGCGCTTGATGGCGGCAGCACGACCTTGGAAATGGCAAAGCGATTGGATAATGCGCCCATTACCGTCATAACGAATGATTTATTCATCATCGCTGAGCTGACGCGCAAGCCGGAGATACGACTCGTCGTGCCCGGCGGATACCGCAATCGGAATCTGCTCGTCAGCAGCGAAGCGGTGCAGTTGATACGCAAGTTGAATATCCAGAAAGCTTTTATATCCGCCACAGGCATTCATATCGAAAATGGCTTGACGATCTATACCAGCGAGCTGTATGAGCTAAAACGCGCATGGATTGACACGGCGAAGCGAACTTATGGTGTTGCGGATTATACGAAATTCGATAAATCGGCTCTGCTCACCTTCGCAACGTTGCAAGAAATGACCGCCATCATTTCCGATCATCAGCTGCCGGCGGACGTTCAGGAGAAATATGCGGCAGCCGGCGCATCGATATTGCTGTAGGTCGTCATGCTCAAGGAGGAAAGATCATGCAATTGTTCAATTTACATGGTCGTACTGCGGTAGTCACGGGAGGAGCCGTCGGCTTAGGCTTCGGCATGGCTTACGGGCTTGCGCAAGCTGGAGCGGATCTGGTGCTCATTACGAGCAACGGCCCGCGCGGGGATGCAGCGGAGAAGCTGCAAGCCCTTGGCCGCAAGGTTACTTTTATTCAGGCAGATCTAATGGACTTAGACGGAATGAACGATGTTGTGAACTCATGTGTGGAAGCAGCCAATGGCAAAGTGGATATTTTGGTCAACAATGCGGGCATTATCCGCCGTACCCCTGCCGCCGAACATTCGCTGCAGGATTGGCATGACGTGCTGCAGTTGAACCTGAATTCCGTCTTCTATTTATGTCAAGCCTTTGGCAATCATATGCTTCAGCAAGGCTCTGGCAAGATAATCAACATTGCTTCCATGCTCTCCTTCCAAGGAGGGATTAATGTTCCTGGCTATACTGCAGCAAAACATGGGATTGCCGGCGTCACCAAAGCACTTGCCAATGAATGGTCAAGCAAAGGCGTGTACGTCAATGCTATAGCTCCCGGCTACATGGCCACAGACAATACCCAGCAGCTGCGCGATGATCCGAAGCGCAGCGCCGATATATTAGGAAGAATTCCTGCAGGCCGTTGGGGCACACCTGAAGATCTGGCCGGTCCGGTCGTCTTCTTGGCATCTGCTGCATCGGACTATGTGAATGGACATATTTTGTGCGTTGACGGCGGATGGATGAATCGTTAATCAACGGATATCGATTGGGAGGAACGAGAGATGGACAATGTATGGTCAGCCGCAATTCATGACGCTGTGCAGAAGACGAAGGCGAATATTGCACGTTATGGGGACCAATTTCCTCACGTAAGCAAAAACGGAACATACTTGCTGAATGATAATACCGATTGGACTGACGGATTTTGGAGCGGTATGCTGTGGCTCTGCTATGAATATACGCAAGACGAGACGTTCGCCGAAGCGGCACGCAAAACCGTCCAAAGCTTCAAGCAGCGCTTGGAGCAGGATGTGGCGCTGGACCATCACGATATCGGCTTCCTCTACTCCTTATCAGCGAAAGCCCAATGGATAATTGACGGGGATGAAGAGGCGAAGCAGCTGACGATCCGAGCGGCGGATAAGCTGCTGAGCCGCTGGCGGGAAGAAGGACAGTACATCCAAGCTTGGGGGCCAAAGGGTGATCCAAAGAATGGCGGACGCATCAT
Organism: Paenibacillus sp. OSY-SE; assembly: GCF_000283315.1. Classification (NCBI taxonomy): domain Bacteria; kingdom Bacillati; phylum Bacillota; class Bacilli; order Caryophanales; family Paenibacillaceae; genus Paenibacillus; species Paenibacillus sp. OSY-SE. The sequence goes on from NZ_ALKF01000201.1 coordinate 60,783, forward strand.
TATCGACTGCCTGATGAACCTCCCGCTATTGTATTGGGCATCGAATGCTACTGGAAATCCGCGTTATGCAGAGGTTGCGCGCATTCATGCGGAGCAGAGCCGCCGTTATTTAGTGCGGGGAGACGATTCCTCTTATCATACCTTTCACTTTGATACGGACACAGGGATTCCGATTGGAGGCTCGACACACCAAGGTTACAATAACGGATCTACTTGGACACGGGGACAAGCGTGGGGTGTTTACGGGTTTGCGCTATCGTATCGCTATACACAGGAACAGCACTATTTAGAAACATCCCGTCGCATGGCCCAGTATTTCTTAACCGAGCTGCCCGAGGACGATGTAGCCTATTGGGATTTCAATGCTGCGATAGACGAGAACACAAAACGCGACAGCTCCGCGTCAGCCATCGTGGCAGCGGGTCTGTTGGAACTGCTGGATCATTTGCCGGCAGATGATCCGGACAGAAGCTTCTTCGAGGACGGCCTTGACCGTTCGCTGCGCTCACTCGTTGCGAACTACTCAACGATGAATCAACCAGAAGCGGAAGGCCTCATCGAGCATGGCTCTTACGCGGTTCTGCTCGGACACAGTCCTGACGACTTTACGATTTGGGGCGATTATTACTACCTGGAAGCGTTAGTACGACTGGAAAAAGGAATAAAAGGCTATTGGTATGAGCGCTAATTGTAATTGTTTATATCGTTCTCTCTTGCAATTCCAAGCCCCCTTCATTGCCGGATTCATGTGACGATCGGCGATAAGGGGGCTCTTTATATGATGTGTTAACGATACGAGCAATCGGTCATTTGCTGAGACTGCAGTTCGATGCGATGGGCAGTAGGGGCACGAGTATACCATTTTTTATACAGCTTGGAAAAGTAGAGCGCATCTTCATAGCCTACTGACGCGGCAATCTGTTCGATCGTCAGTTGGGTCGTCATAAGCAGCGTTCTGGCCCGCTCCATCCGAATCCGCAGGAGAAATTGCATCGGAGACTCACCCATCTGCTTGCGGAACATTTTCGATAAGTATGTCCTATGATAACCAAGCATGTGCGCAAGCTCATCGATGGATATCGCTTTGTCATGCTGTAAAGTAAGCCAACGCGCCGCTTGTTCCACCTGACGTTCGATATCTGTGCGCATATCGCCTTTAGAGCCGCCTCTCCCGGTGCTTGCCACGCGAGCATATTCGGCTAGCGCCACTCGGAAGTAGCCTTCGGCTTCAATGTCGCTTGCTTCCCCTCCCTGATGCAGCGCTTTCATTGCATTTCGGAATAGAGCCTCCACCCGGTGCTTTCGATAGCCTTTCAGTACAGGAACATGCGGGCCAATGCCTATATTGGCAAGTATTTGCTCTGCATTATTACCACGAAAGCCAATCCAACGGTATTCCCACGGGTGCTGTTCATTTGCCTCGTAATATACCAATTCGCCTGGGAAGATAAAGAAGCTATCTCCTGCGCTGACTTCAAATTCCTGTCCCCGCATCGCGAACTTTCCCTTGCCGGACAGCACGCAATGGACGATCCCATAGTCATGCACCGTCGGACCGATTCGATGGCCTGGTTCCGTATTCGATTGGCCACTGAATAAGACGGTCAGTTCACCGCGAGACGGAGCTTCGTTGATGGCGATATTCGCTCGCTCAGCCACAGCGTCCCCTCCCTTTTTCGGCTACAATGCTCCATACTCATAATCATTTTGCCCATACACAGTTTCACCAAATTCAGCTACATTGATTGTACAGCATTTTATTCCATGTTGCATCAGACCATATGAACTTTAAAAAAAATTAAACTTTTCCTCTCGCAGAAAGGATGAAGGAATCATGGGCAAAATTACTTTTCTAGGTGCCGGCAGCACCGTATTCGCCAAAAACGTGCTGGGAGATTGCATGTTAACTCCGGCACTGCAAGAGTTCGAACTCGCTCTGTTCGATATCGACCACGAACGGCTGCACGATTCGGAACGGATGCTGAACAACCTGTTGTCTACGTCTGGCAGCACATGCCGCGTCGTCGCCTACCACGATCGCAAAGAAGCGTTGCGCGGAGCCAAATATGTCGTCAATGCCATTCAAGTGGGAGGCTACGACCCATGTACGATTACCGACTTTGAGATTCCGAAAAAGTATGGACTGCGCCAAACGATCGGAGACACGTTGGGCATCGGCGGCATCTTCCGCAACCTGCGCACCATCCCGGTGATGCTTGACTTCTCGAAGGACATCCAAGAAGTATGTCCTGACGCTTGGTTCCTCAACTATACGAATCCGATGGCTGTTCTGACGAACGTCATGAATACATATGGCGGTGTTCGTACGGTCGGTCTCTGTCATAGCGTGCAAGCGTGTGTGCCTCATCTGTTCCGCAGCTTGGAACTAGACGCAGAAGGCGTGCAAGCGAAGATCGCCGGAATTAACCATATGGCCTGGCTTCTGGAAGTGACTAAAGACGGTGAAGATTTATATCCGGAAATTAAACGCCGCGCGATAGAGAAACAGAAAGAAAAGCATCATGACATGGTGCGCTTCGAACTGATGTTCAAGTTCGGCTATTATGTAACAGAGTCGTCAGAGCACAATGCGGAATACCATCCTTATTTCATTAAGAAGCAGTACCCCGAACTCATTGAGCAGCTCAGCATTCCACTTGATGAATATCCGCGCCGCTGCGTCCATCAAATTGAACAATGGAAGCACATGCGCGAGCAAATGGTGAACAATCAACAATTGGAGCATACGCGTTCGCACGAATATGCTTCATATATGCTCGAAGCGATGGAGACAGGCGTACCGTTCAAGATCGGCGGCAACGTGATGAACACTGGATTGATTACGAATCTGCCGAAGGAAGCTTGCGTGGAAGTGCCATGCTTCGTCGATCGCAGCGGGATCACGCCAACTTATGTCGGGAATCTGCCTCCACAGCTTGCTGCACTGAATCGCACGAATATTAATACACAACTGCTTACGATCGAAGCGGCCATGACAGGCAAGAAGGAGCACATCTATCACGCAGCCATGCTGGATCCGCATACATCGGCAGAGCTAAGCATGGACGATATCGTCTCCTTGTGCGACACTCTGATTGAAGCGCATGGCACTTGGCTGCCAACGTTTAAATAAGTCAGTTTTTACAGTAAAGAGGGCGCTCCGGGAGGGGCGCTCATTTCGTCGCCGCGATTGGTTCCAGCTCGTCCGCTAGTCCTCAGCGGTCATAATGTATCGCGCGAGTCACTTGTGTGTCATGATCAGCATATACATATATAAATGAGCCGCTAGAACGATTCTAGGGCTCATTGTAGTGTGCTCTGCACGGCTGTGCAATGCTTTTGTTTTGTTTACCTTGTTTATTGCGCACGTTGACGCATGTCGTCGGAATTGTCTGGCAGCTGTTGTTGCTTCTTTTTGCGGTTGCGTTTAATGATAAGACCGGTAGCAACGACTAGGACAACGACGATAATTTCGAATCCGTACTTAATAACCGGGTTCTCAAAATAAGGTGCAATCGACTCGAATTTTTCGAATTCGCCGACGAACATTTTGGCAGATGTCCAAGCAAGAACCGCAGACCCGACAACGATAATAGCCGGATAGCGCTCGATGAATTTCAATACGATGGTACTTCCCCATACGACGATTGGCACAGAGATGGCAAGCCCTAAGACGACAAGCCCACCGTGTCCTCCCGCCGCTCCGGCAACGGCCAAGACGTTATCCAACCCCATCGCGGCATCGGCGACAATAATCGTCCGTACCGCTGCCCAGAAGTTCGTGCCGGCTTGCACGTTATGCTCTTTCTCCTCCACCATGAGCTTAATGGCGATCCAGAGAAGCACGGCGCCACCTACAACGAGCAGGAACGGTATTTTCAGGAGCCACACGACTCCCAAGGTCGCTAGCGCACGGATAATAACGGCTCCGACTGTCCCCCATATAATTACTTTTTTCTGGTCCTGCTTCGGCAAGTTCCGAGCCGCCAGACCGATGACAATTGCGTTATCGCCGGCAAGTACCAAATCGATAACAACAATAGACAGCAACGCCGTCCAGAATTCTAATGAGAATAATTCCATCTGTTGCATCCCCCTTATCTTTAGTATGTATTACGGACGCGAAAAACATGAACGCCGTTACCACGAGGTAACGGCGCTCAGATCAAAAGAGACCTTCACCAACGTTACAATCGTGGCAAAGGTCTCGCAAACAACGCTATACGTTGCCAGTATAGCCGAGGACCGCTAGGGAACGGATCCCGTAATGACGACTTATACTGTGCTAGCTACTCCCCTTTGGAGTATTCATTTTCGGTGAACTAATAATAACATCGAATAATGAATTGTTCAACCCTTATTTTCACCTATTTTTCAAGGTGCACGGTTGAGCCATTGTTCAATCGGGTACAATTGGTTATGATTATTTTATTGAAAAGGAGGTAGCCTATAAATGAGTATTCTTGATGAACATGCCCCATTGGAGCAAGCGACTTTTGCCGGTGGCTGCTTCTGGTGTATGGTAACACCGTTTGAAGAGCTTCCTGGCATTCACTCCATCATTTCTGGCTATACAGGCGGCCATACCGATTGTCCTACATACGAGGAAGTATGCACCGATAAGACAGGACATGCGGAAGCCGTGCAAATTACGTTTCAACCGCAGTTGTTCCCTTACGAGAAGCTGCTTGAAATATTTTGGCAGCAAATCGACCCTACCGATGAAGGCGGACAGTTCCACGATCGCGGCTCATCGTATCGGACGGCGATTTTCTATCATAATGAAGAGCAGCGGCAGACAGCAGAGCAATCCAAGCTTGAATTGGAACAGAGCGGCCGCTTCGACAAGCCGATCGCCACTGAGATCGTACCCGCGGGAACGTTCTATCCCGCTGAAGAACATCATCAAGATTATCATATGAAAAACCCTGCGCATTACAAGCGGTATCGCAAAGGGTCTGGCCGGGATGCCTTCATCTCTTCCCATTGGGCGATTCAAGCAAAGGATAAGATCGGGCTGAAAGATACATTGAATTCGATGCAATATCATGTGACGCAAAATAGCGGAACCGAGCCGCCATTCCAGAACGAATTCTGGGACCATAAAGCGGAAGGCATTTATGTAGATATCGTATCTGGCGAACCTTTGTTCAGTTCGAAGGAAAAATTCGATTCCGGCTGTGGTTGGCCAAGCTTTACGAAGCCGCTTCGTCCGCATCACGTCGAGGAACAGCTTGACTTATCGCACGGCATGGTTCGTATGGAGGTGCGCAGCCGTTTCGGGGAGTCGCATCTCGGCCACGTCTTTGACGATGGTCCGGGTCCGAATGGATTGCGGTACTGTATTAATTCCGCCGCCCTCCGCTTTATTCGTAAAGAAGATCTGGAACGAGAAGGATATGGAGAATTTTTGTCTCTGTTCGAAGCTCAGTCATAGAACAAATGAGATAAATCACGTCTGCGCAAGCGTGAGCAAAATGCCTGTCTTATCGTCGGACATTTTGAACCGGGGAATTTGGTTGCAGTGTTCATCCTGTCGCTCGTTCGCTTCCAGCACTGCCAAGCTCTGTCCAATCCCACTATGGACTACATATTGAATCCATGCCTCCGTCGTACGCTGACGGTCGTCAAGGTGCCAAGGATATAGCCCATCCGTTACGAGGAGCAAATGCGTCATGCCTTGCAGCGCGATGCTGCCATACTCCATATGCCATTCGACAGCCGGATCGCCGTTTAATACACTGTAGCCTGGATTGGAGTTCGCGTGTGTCCGATTGTTTGCAAGCATAGCTTGAACCTCATCCGGCCGTTCATGCTTCAACCAGGCTTCGTCATTCTGCTGCCATGTCTCAAGCGCGCGCGAGTCATAGTATTCGACACGGTCATGCGTTATAGTTCGTATTTGTCCTGTCTCATAGACAGCATAAATCATACAATCCCCCGTCTGAACCCAATGCGCGCGAGTCTCATCCAGCAGTACGAAGGCGTGAACAGCACCGAAGCGCCGTTCCTTTCTGCTGAGGTCGATTCCTTGCTCCAGCATAATTCCGTTCAACCGTTCGTTCGCTTGCAGGCTCGTGCGCACCAGCAAGTCGAGCGGACGGGATGATCGGTCTGGGTCAGTGACGGCAGAAGCCCATGGCTGTGCCACAGTCCGCGCTGCCAGCTCCCCCGCCGTTCTCCCCTCATCATCCAGAGGCACTTGTATTCCCGACACGCCGTCAATGACACCGAATAACCGTTCCTCCGGAAACACGACAAGCCGATCCTCATTCCGTGTTCCTTGGCCTTTCCTCGTTACGGCGTCGATAAGCAACTGATAGCTGACCGGCTTCATGAACTCAACCCCTGCGCTAACAGCGTCGGAATATGGATCGTCTTGCCCAGCTTGGCGCTCTCGATAGCTCCGAACACCATCGCAATGCTTTTCAGATTATCTTCCGCATTCGTCTCCGCCGGCCGGCCTTCCTCCAGCGCGAGGAACATTTCATCCAAGCACCCGAAATGCCCCTCCTGCCCGTTCCAATCGGTCGTTCCTTGCGTTCTGCTCCCTTGACCATCCTTGTCAAAGGATTCAGCCTCTATCCGCTCGCCATCCCATATAGCGGTCCCTTGGCTTCCTACCACGCGCCATGAAGCCTCCCAAGAGGTTGGAAATCCTTGCGCACACCAGGATCCGCGGTAATTGAACATCGAGCCGTCATTCATCTCGAACGTGCATATTGCTGAAGCGCTGCCGCGGTACCAAGAGCCGGGCGGGTTCCACTCCTGGCAAGTAACGTTGATAGGATCCGCGCCTGTAATGAATCTGGCTTGGTCGAACGTATGAATCGACATATCCAATACAAGCGGACTCGCCATTTCTTCCCGGAAGCCGCCGAAGCGGGGAGCAAGGAAGAAGTCGGCTCCGATGAACCCGACCGAACCTATTGCGCCTGTCCGGATTAGTTCGCGGTAGGCTCGAATGGAGCGAAGATAGCGACGGTTCTGCATAATGGCCAATGACCGCTGTGCTTGCCGGGTGATCTTCGTTAATTGCACAGCTTCGGACATGTGCGCTGCGAGCGGCTTCTCCGCCATGACGTGGCAGCCCATTTCCAACGCCGTTCCAGACGTGCTGCGGTGTGCATTGGGTGTCGTAATATCAAATACCAAGTTAGCCCCACTGCGCCGGATTGCTTCCTTCAGATCGGAATATAAGCCGCAGCTCAAGCCATGTCTATCAGCCATCGAGAGCGACGCTTCCGCCTGCACATCCACCAAACCGACAATAGCTGCGTCATGGCGCGTCTTCACATATTCAATCCACGTGTTAGCCATTTGTCCGCAGCCGGCAACGACAATGTTCCATTGTGCCACTTTTAAGCACTCTCCTTTGTTAGCATAATGATCATCTAATGTTCGGTTTCGTCATGACTTCGGCATTTCCTGCCTCCAATTTAAGAAAACCACTCTCGAGACCTTTATAGCCATAAGGAATGTCTCCACAATCTTGCTAATGATCATAAAAATCGCCTAAAGGCGTACCATCTGCTAAATAGCAAGGCATCGACTCTTCATAATTAACGAGATGTTCCGTTCGTACAGTGGTGCGTTCAGACTAAAGGGGATTTGCTTTATCTGGCTCTTTGCTTCATTCTCCCCTTTCATCAGGAAGCGGCACGCCCAATGATGACTCTGAACGCTGCCAAATTACTGCCGCCTTGCTCAGCTGCTTCAGCGCATGGCATCTATTTAGAACTCCCTCATCGAGCATAGAAATCAATGTCTCTGACAGGCTGCTTGACATAGTGTATACACGAAATGGTATGCATGCACCTTATTCTCGACGTTATCCTTCCTGATTGTATGGGAGAATGGATCTAAGAGCCATTGAACGGAAGCCTGACATCATGCTCTTTATTTAAGGACGGATTTTCAAGCCAAATGCGACAGTTCTTCAAAAAAACAATTCCTGTTCTCCGTGATCGAAGTAAGTTCCATTGGAAAATATACAGTAAAACCGATGGTTCAAGCGGCTAAATGGCGTTTAGACTGTACTTTGTCCAATGGATTTTACTGTTTTTCAGTGATTGCTAGAAATGAGAGTCGAACCATTGGAGCAACTCCAATGAAACCTGCCGTAAAGAGATATACGCTGTTGTTTCACTGTACAAATTCCAATGCAGGATGAGACAAGGGAGATACGGCCCAGCCTTTAGATCCGCTTTCTCTCCTGACAATCCGCCAACTTTATAAAATTAAAAAAGACCCAAAAAGGTCTTTTTTTCAGAGGTTATGATTGCTTCGACGCAAGCTTGGCAGCTTGTCCGAATAATCCCATCAGCATGAAGACGACAATAATGTACAGCAGGAACATCGGCGCGGACATCGCTGAAAATACCATGGGGGATGCCAAAGCAAAACCGATCATGCTCATGGAACATACTAATGCAATCACAAAATATAACGACCTGCGGCGGGCCGTATGAGCAAAGGAGGCTTGTCCCCTCTCTAGCGCAATCTCTCTTAATCCGCTGCACATCAGCGTCACTAACGTAATATTCAATCCGGTCTCCACAACGCTGCGAATGACGCCGAACCAGGCACGGAACAGTGAAGGCGTTCCGGAGATAAGGAGCGGCTGCAGCACCTCGATTACCGCCAGCACAATTAGCGGTATACATACGTTCTTCGCTTGACGGTACCGAACGGACTCAGCAGACAGCTCATTTAGCCCGCTCCATATCAGTGCTAGCCCTACAATATCAGGTAACAGGTCAATGCCGCCCGGGGCATAATCTATAAAGAATAAAAAACCCCATTGAATACGTCTCATTGCTTTTGCTTCTGTAATCATCTTCGCTGCTCTATATCCTTTCCATTCGATATATTCATACCCGTATGTAGTGTAAATTCTGTTTCAGTATACCCTCATGGCATATCGCACGCAACAACCAGCGGAATTTGGAACATTTTTCTACAGCCGTCAATGGGGCTGGCGCATGTATGTTTTTTCATTTTGCAGTATAATGGTTAGATGTCTCATGGAAAGGTTACATATCATTCGGGAGGAAGCATCATGAACAACGTAAAACTATTTTCGGACAGTACATGCGATCTGCCGAAAGAACTGATTGAACAATACGATATCGGCATCATTCCGTTATACGTTACTTTCAACGATACAGCCTACCGGGACGGCGTAGACATCACGACGCCCGAATTATATGAGCGAGTAAAGGAATCTGGCAAGCTGCCGAAGACATCGGCTCCATCTCCCGCTGATTTTATGAAGGCGTTCGAACCATATGTACATCAAGGGCACACGATATTATTCATTGGACTGTCCTCCCAATTGTCTTCCACGATTCAAAATGCAACCATCGCAGGGGAAATGCTCGGAGAGGGTACGGTTAAGGTCATGGATTCATTGAATCTATCTACCGGAATCGGAATTCAGGTGCTGAAGGCGGCGCGAGCGTTGGAAGCAGGGAAATCATTGGATGAAGTCGTGCAGTTGGTAGAATCGGTCAAGGGCAAAGTCGAGACGGAATTTATTATTGACACGCTGGATTATTTATATAAAGGAGGACGCTGCAGCGGACTGCAAAATATTATCGGCAGCCTGTTGAAGATTCGTCCGGTCATCAAAGTCATTGAAGGGAAAATGACCCCTGCCAACAAGATTCGCGGCAAACGTGAGAAAGCGCTGGAGCAGTTGAAAAATAACGCGCTGTCCCTCCAAGGCAGCATGGATTTAGATACGATATTCGTAACACATTCACTATCACACGATGATGCCGCCATGCTGCAGTCGGAACTGAAGCAGCGCACCGGCGCCAAGCATGTCTATTTATCGGATTGCGGCTGTGTTATTTCCAGCCACTGCGGTCCGAACACGATCGGGATTGTGTTCGCGTTACAATAAACGAAGAAAGCGGTGAATCCGGGCAGCTGCCTGGACATTCACCGCTTTCCTATTTCGTGTGTGCCTTCGCTTGCAGCCCTCTTGGGTCATTCACCCATTTGCGAATTGCCGGAATCTTCTTGCCGATATTCTCTCAAGATGATGCGCCTGCCAATATAATGCGGCATGAATGTCTCCCCCAACATGCAGATGTGGGACCCTTCGGTTTACCACAGAGGCCATACCTTCCATTCGACTTTGCCTTCGAGCTTCGCCACAGGCACCGGCCCGAACTTGCGGCTGTCTTCGCTAATCTCGCGATTATCCCCTAGGACGAACACATGCCCTTCAGGAACGACACAAGGAAACTCAACTTCTCTCGGCCATGTCTCTCCTTCTGCGTACGGTTCGTCAATGACGTTCCCATTGACGATCAGATGACCGTCACGAAGGTCCAATGTATCCCCTGCAGCGCCAACGACGCGTTTAATGAAGCGTTTCCCGTCGAAGGCCGGATCAATAATGACTACATCTCCATATGCCGGATCGGACCAATGGTATACCCATTTATTTTCGATGAGCCGATCTCCCGGATGGTACGTATTTTGCATCGAATGCTGTTGTACGACAACTTGGGCATATGCAACCTTCTGCACAAGAAAGCTGAGGCTGAACACTAGTATAATCGGAATAATATAGCCTCTCACAATCAATTTCCATCTCGTATCCATCATCATTCCTCCTCTTACCCAAACACGCTCCATCTGCGCATTATCGTTGCTCGTCTTCTATGCTATCCATCGTCGAAGCTACGTCGTATGGGAGCGCGTAATAAACCGTGTAATTCCGCCTGCACTTATCGTGAGACAGAAGCCGAGCAACAGCTTCACGATAATTTGCAGGAAGCTTGCATTGAACTCTCGCTGCATCTGATCCGGGTACATTCCCGTATCCACATAAGACAGCGTCACAATCATATGAATGAACTCAGGAATGCTCAACACCAGCAAAATAATTCCGGATATGCCCAGTGCTATCTGAAGCAACGGCTTCGTCAGCGGAGCAAGCGCATGAGTCTTCGTGCGGAGCGGCACTGGCTCGTCGTCCCGTTCTGCTTCCCGTATCAAAAAGGCGGTCTCATTCATTCCTGACGGGGATAACGCGCCTGAAATACGGTAGGCCGACCACCATAAGACGCAAGCGGCAAGCAGCATGACGACAGCCGGAAGCAGCATCATCACGATGAGTATTACATTCTGATTCATATCATGAGACAATGCTTCTTTATTGTATAAGAGCGGTGGCAGGCTAACTTGCGCCACATTCGATAATTGAACGATGGAAGTAATGAAGAAGTACAGCGCCAACAGTCGAACAGCCACATAGGCCAATGACCTCGTATTCAATCCTTTCCCTCCATTCCAGAACAAAATGCATATTTGTCTATTATACAGGATGTCTGGTACTTGGTGGGAAATTAATTACGCTTTGCCGGAATTCGAATCGTTACCGAAGTGCCGACGCCCAAGCGGCTGAAGATGCTTATCCCATACTGTGCTCCATAATGCAGCTTAATTCGCTGATCGACATTGCGAATCCCGTAGCCCGCATTTACATGATCACGCATATCAAATATTTGACGGATGCGCTCCGCAGTCGTACCTACCCCGTCGTCAATGATGCGAAACACAATTTCATTCCTTTCCTTTTTGCCGACAACCCGAATGTGAATCCGGTCTCCGCACCACGCATGCTCCAGCACGTTCTCAATAAATGGTTGCAGCACAAGCTTAACCGTACGAAATGATAAGATGTCCGGATCGATATCGAACATGACTTCCATCCGGTCCCCATATTTAATTTTTTGAATATCGATATAGGCCTTTGCTTGCTCAAGCTCTTTATGTACTGAAATAATCATCTGCCCGTCATTCAACGCCAACCGATAAAATTTCGCCAAATCCATCACCATGCGGTGCAGTTTATCCGTCTCGCCGAACTTGGCCAAGCGGCTTATGGACGAGAGCGTATTATATAAAAAATGCGGATTGATCTGCGCTTGCAGCGATTCCAGCTCCGCTTCCTTTTTCTGAATTTGCGTCATATATACTTCTTGAATCAGATCGCCTATATTTTGCCCCATCTCATTGAGCGCCACCGCAATTTGCGAGAATTCATCTTTGCCCTTGTAGGTCATGCGCTTGTGAAGATCCCCTTCACGGAAGGCGTTAAGGACGGATACGATCTTCGTCATGCGGATGGAGAAATATCTGGAAATAAAAATACCCGCAAACGTAAAAACGATCCCGCACAACAGACAAATTCCAATAATGAACATGCGGACCTTCATCGAATCGCGTTCCATAATGGTCGTAGGCACGTAAGCAACCAATTCCCAAGCCGGTTGGCTCATCGTTTCCTTAATCGTTAGATAATGGCTCTCCGGAATATTCTCAGCGTTAAGACCGTTCGGCAGGACACCCGACTGGTACAGAATGTTCCCCTGTTCATCCTTAATGGCCAAAACGCTGCCCTCATCGATTTTTCGGTAATCGACGCTTTGAAACAGCTCCTGAATGCGAACGCTCAGCCGGATAAATCCGATCTCCTTCAATCGGAGGGGTACGTTGCTGTCCACCAGCCGGCGCAGCAAAGAAATGCGGCCGAAGTCCCCGTCCCGTTCCACCTGCTGCCATCGCATCGTCTCACCGTATTGCTCTATAGGATAATTTTGGTACCATGGTTTGTCCGTAATACGTTTTAAATGGTATAGATTATAATTTCGTTCCAGTTTTTCTGGATTTTCGTTCGTAAATGAACCATGATAGATTTCAGGCAGCGTATCGTTGGCCAGAAACAAGTACATCGCTAAGTCCAAGCCCGTCGCATTAAGCGCAATATTGAACTTTGGCATCACAATTTTTGTCGTCCGCTCATAGCTCTCCCAGCCTTCCTCGTAGCTGCGCAGCTGTGTAACGAGCGAGTAGTCGAAATAGAGCATGGACGACACGCGCTGAACGTCCTCCATTTTATACTGGATATTATCCCGAATTTGCAGCAGAGTTCCCTGAATGTTCGACCTTGTCTGCTTGCGGATAGAATCCTGATACATGGAATGCGAAAAATATCCGATGGCAATGACCGGAATGATAATAAAAACCATATAGGTAAGCATCAGCTTATAGCCGAACGGCAAATATTTCGGTTTTTTTGCTTGTATACGCATTGACATGATTTGTCCTCCGTCACAACTCTCGTTTGCGGAATTCCATAGGCGTCATACCGAAGGTTTCCTTGAACTGTCTGCTAAAATACGGAATGTACCGATATCCCACTTGATTGGCAACTTCGTAAATTTTGAGTGTCTGATCCTTGAGCAGGTCGCACGCCCGCTCCATTCTGATTTGGATGAGCATCTCACTGAAGGTCTTGCCCACCTCTTCCTTGAACATATGTCCCAAATAGTTCGGCGAAAATGAAAATTGATGAGATATGTCTTTCAACGTGATGTTCTCATGCGAGCGTTCCTTCACGGTCTTCAAAATTTCCCGGATGAGCTTGCTGTTTTTGGATCTTTCTTTTTCATGCAGCATCTCGGAAATTTCGAACACTTTGCGGATGAGCCATGAACGAATATCTCCAACCGTCTCGAATTGCAGCAAAATATCAAGATTATGCAGCTCCATGCCCAACATGTCGAACAAATTTTCATCGGTGGAATCCAGATACTGATCCAGCTTCCACACCATATACATCGCTAAATTATGGATCGTAAATTTCGAACGGAGCGAGCACACCGACTGGAACAGATTCTCTATCTCGTCGTGAATGCTCACCAGCTCATATTGAGACATCGCCTTGAACAACGCGTCCAAGCGGATATCGAGCGTTCTTGCATCCTTCAGCTCCGGTGCGCGTTTAACATCTTCGTAGTCGATAAGATTGCCTCTGCCGAGGAACATTTTGCCGTCCAGCGCTTCCAGAGCCTGTTTATATGAAATATGAACTTGGTCCAAGCTTTGTATCGGCTTGCCCAAGCCAATCGTCATGGAAAGGGATAATTTTGAATTCATCGAATTATACATCTCGTCGATGCAATCGCGAACGCCGTCATCATGCATCACGATGGCCAGACGCTGCCGTGACAGCTTGCAGCAATGGGGCATGCCATGGTGGAGACTGATCTCGCGAATCTCGTATAGAAATGCGGCACGCATGTCCTGGTGCGCCGCTTCGCTGCTGCCCGGCTGCAGCCACACCGCATCATCCAGCTCCATCACGGCCACGCGAACCGGCCACTTCAACGCATCCAATCCATAGGAAGAGGCCAGCCTCATGGAGCCCCCGGACCGATACCACGACAGATCTCCTTCAAAGATACGGATGAGCAGGTCGTTCTTCGCCAGCGGAATCATATGCTGATAATCTTCTTCTGTCTCCCGCCGCCGTTTCTCTTCGTCCAGTTCTTGGATGACTTTATGAAGAGAGGCTACCAATTCATCATCATCCATAGGCTTCAACACATAACTGCATGCTTTTAGGGAAAGCGCTTGCTTCACGTAATGGAAATCCTGGTAACCGCTTACAAAAATAATCCGAACATCTGATCTCTTATCGATGGCTCGCCGAGCAAGCTCCAGACCGGACATATTCGGCATATTTACATCCGTCACTAAAATATCGATAGACTGCTGTTCCATTACTTCACAGGCCGAAAAGCCGTTGTTAACCGCACCCACCACTTCAAGACCGAGCTCAGACCAAGGAATAAACTGCTTCATCCCTTCCAAATCGAGCATCTCATCATCCGCCAGCAGTACTTTGTACATGTATGCAGACTCCTCCTGTGACATATTATCACGATCCGCTGATGTCGAATATTTACAACTATATTGCAAGTATACCCTCTACCGCAGCCACTTGAAAAGTTAAATCGGTTACATGCTTGTACGTCTGATGCTCTTACACACAAAACGAGGGGATCCCCATCAATGGGTCCCCCTCGCAGTGTACATCTTATAGCATAAAAATTAACCGTTAATAATCTTTAAGTTCTCATGCCATCTCGTCGCGTAGAAGTCGAGCACCTGCTGGAAGCCTGCCGCCATGGAATCTTCATGCGCCTTATCCAGAATGTCTAGAGCCTCTTGGTCTGACTTCGCGTACAATGCTTGCGCCCGCGCCTTCAACCATGTATCTTTAACGCGCTGATGAACGATGCCTTCTTCCGTCTCCGGCAGTGGATTCAAATTAATGAATTCGGTCGAATCGCCCTGTGTCTTCCATGTAATCTCATATTGCCAGTAAGTGGACCAATTTCGTTCATTCTCTGGAAGCATCGCTTCGAATTTACCTTTAATATCATCAACATAGACCGTATTGCCTACCCACATGAGCGGATCCATTTTAGATTGGTATTTTGCAAGTCCTTCCTTGTCAGTCGTATATTTTTCCGTAAACTTCGGTGTAACTCCATCAGCTTCTAACCCTTTCCAATACTCGCCTTCCAGTCCCCACATCTGAAGAGTCATCCCTTCAGACCCCGTATACCAGTCGAGGAAAGCGAAGATTGCTTCCGGATTTTTTGCGCTCGTCGTAATGACGGCCGCGTTCCAGCCAAGCTTGTTGTACGTGCCTGGATAGATCTTGTTTTTGTCCAGACCTTCCTTATGAATTGGCCACACCATGAAATATCCGGCATCCGGATCCTTCTTCGTCAATTCGGAATGCGCCTGCATTCCATTGACCGTCGGATTGGAAGATGCATAAACCGCAACGCGCCCGTTCATCATTTTTTCCTTGACTTGGTCTTGAGTTTGCGTCATCGCATCTTGTGTAATCAACTTCTCGCGGAACAGCTTTGCCGCGAAGACGACCGATTCGCGGAACCCTTCATCCTTGTAGATCGACTTCATCTTATCGCCATCTGGCACCGCGAAATATCGCGTGAAGCTTAGATTGTTCTCCTTGAAGGCGGAGTACAGCTGATCGAGACCGTGGCCATCTTTTGCCAAGTCCGTCTCAAATGGGATGACATCTGGGTATTTCTCTTTTACCATTTTCAAATAAGTGTACAGATCGTCGGTCGTTTCTAATTTAGGCGAACCGAGCTCCGTATAGATTTTTTTGTTCACGACCCAGCCAGCATTGCCGTTTGGACGGTTCGTATACCAGTTTGGGAATTGATACAATTTCCCATCCGGAGAGCGCAGCATGTTCAGCGCCTTGGAATCCAGCCACTTTTTCAGGTTCGGATATTTATCGACGTAATCATCCAGCGCTACAAGCATGCCCGCTTCGCGCAGCCGTTCCACATCGGCGCCACGCTCGCCCCAGATGACATCCGGCAGTTCGCCGGAAGCTATCATTGTGTTGAGCTTCTGCACGTTATTGCCGCCGTTCGGAATCTCTTTGATGGTTACTTTCTTGTTCTCTTTAATCCAGGCGGTCGTCTCGTCTTTTCCCCACGGCGGCATCGTGTACCAGTCGTAGTTGCCGAACAACGTGAACTCGAGCGGCTCTTTGCCTAGCTCATACAGCTGAGAGACTTGTTCCCCTCCCTGCTTCTCCTCGGTCTGTCCAGCATTCGATTCCTGCTTCGGCGGTTCCGCATTCGTACCGCTATTGCCGCTGCAACCGACAAGCAAAGATAGAACCATCAACACGGACATGACACTAACGAACAGCTTTCTCCTATTCTTCATCTCGCTGTTTTCCCCTTTCAACACTTAATTTTATGTTTAAAGCAAATTGCTCTAAACGCGTTATCGGGCCAATCCAGATTCGTCTACTCCTTCAAGGATCCGACGAGTACCCCTTTAACGAAATACTTCTGAACGAAAGGATATACCATGACGATAGGTATTGTCGCCACCATCATCGTCGCCATGGAGAGCGACTTGCTCGTGACGGTCTTCGCCTGCTGCATGCGTGCCAGAGCCGCGGAATCCATGCCGGCTGTCTGCTCGGATACGATATTGGAAGCAAGAATTTGCTTCAGAATGGTCTGAATCGGGAGCAATTCCTCCTTCGAAATGTAAATGCTCGCCGTAAACCATTCGTTCCAGTGCGCAACCGCCGTGAACAGCGATAGCGTCGCGACCACGGGCCCCGACAGCGGCAGCACGATGCGGAACAGCGTTCCCCAGTTGCCGCAGCCGTCAATCTTAGCGGATTCCTCCAGGCCTGCTGGAAGCCCCCGGAAGAACGTTCGGAAAATAATCATGTTCCACACGCCAATGAGCGAAGGGATGATAAACACCCAGAACGAGTTCATCAATCCGAGACTGCGAATAAGCAGGAAAGACGGAATGAGCCCGCCGGTAAAATACATCGTAAAAACGCACATAATCATATAATACTTGCGTCCCATTAGCTCCTTTTTCGACATTCCGTATGAGAAAATGGCCGTCGCCAATATGGCGGATATGGTACCGATTATCGTACGCAGCACGGAGATTACAAAGCCGTTCATCAATCGTTCATCCTTGAAGACGATAGAGTAGTTCTCCAACGTAAACTCCCGCGGCCAAAAGGTAACTCCGCCTCTGGTCGTATCCATACCTTCGTTAAATGAGATGACGATGGCATTCCAGAACGGATAAAAGGTTGAAAAGGCAAGAATTGTAAGAAACGCATAAATGAAAACGGTCAAAAACCGATCGCTGAAGCTTTCACGCACCACCGACATGCACCCCCTCTAAATGTGTCCTAACTACCACAGGCTGTTACCTGCTCTTCTAGCTACGTAGTTGGCTATCGTGAGCAAGCCGACGCTGATGACAGCCTTGAACAAACCAACGGCGGTCGCATAGGAATACCGGTAATTATTAATACCGACTCGTATGACGTACGTATCAATAACGTCGGACACATCCCTCAACGCCGGATTCGAGGCAAGAATGAGAATGTCTTCGAAGCCTGCGCTCAACAGGTTGCCTATAGCCAAAATAAGGAAGATAGTAACAACCGGCATGATGCTCGGAAGCGTTATCAAGTATATTTGTTTGAAGCGGTTCGCTCCGTCCATGGAAGCGGCTTCATACATATGCGGGTCGATACCCGCAATGGCAGCCAAGTATACGATGGAACCGAACCCGATTTCTTTCCAGATATTGGTTGTTACCAGAATACTCCAGAAATATTCGGACATAGACAAGAAGTTAATCGGGTCGTCGATGACCCTCAGCTTCTCGAGCAGCATGTTAATGCTGCCGTTATCCGTCGCAAGCATCGTGCTGACCATGCCGCCGACGATAACCCATGACATGAAGTGCGGCAAATAGGTAATCGTTTGCACGACTCGCTTGAACACGATTTTGCGGACTTCATTCAACATGAGCGCCAGTATGATCGGCGCGGGAAAACCGATGATGAGTTTCAAAAAGCTGATGACAATTGTATTGCGCATAACGACATTGAAATCGGGTGAGTCGAAGAAGGCCTTGAAGTGCTTCAATCCGACCCAAGGGCTGCTCAGGAAGCTGCCGCTGCCGATTTTATAGTCCTGAAACGCGATCAGAACACCGTACATCGGAATATAGCTAAATACAAATATAAGTATTAAAGCGGGTATGACCATCAACTGCAAATCTATTTGTCCGAAAAATCGAGTGAAGTTGTTCTTCTTCTTGGGATTACCAAGGCTCATCCCACTCTCTGCATCAGGGCTGACTGTTAATCGCGCCATCAGTTGACCCTCCTTATCTATACTTGTTGTTGATTGATAGAAGTTCCATGTAACGCCTTACACCGTATCTGTACCGTAATCATAATCTGTACCGTAATTATTATAAAAACGGTTACCTTTTTCATTCCATACTCTTCTGTTTCTTTTCTCTCTATACATGGCCACTCTTCCCTCTCCTCCCATTTGTCTGTTTATCTTTTCGTGTACCTTCATTGTAAGATTAAAGCGGTTAAACTGATATATGAACAATCAACGAAAAATGATACTTTTCCATGGAGTTTAATGCCAATTGATTAACCAAACAGGAAACAAGGCAAAATAAAATGCGGCTCGCAACCCCCGATTCGCAAAAGGGGCACTAGCCGCAATTATTTATTCTCTCATTTCTGCCACACGACTTATACAGACCAGTTCCGTGCGTGCGTCGCTGACCTAGACGGACGTCGGAACAGGCCCCGTACGGAACGCTGCCTTCAGGCCGTGATCGCTAACATTTTGGAATGCATCGATGGCATGTATTTCAAGCTCGTACCCTTGGTTCGGCTGCAAATCTGGCAACGTTACGCTCACTTTATCCACGAGCGGATAGTTGTAATATTCAGAATAAGCCAAATGCTGCACCTCTTCATTTCCATCTGTACGCTTCACTTGAATGCGATAGGAATGAACCAGCTCGTCATCAACCGCTTGATCAAACGATATGCGTACAGAATTCGGCGCCGTATGCTCCTCATCGACAACGATACCCGCGTGCTGCGGGAAAGTAGGCTTTTCAGCATCTCGTTCATTCGTATAAATAAATGATGCTTTATCCGCAGGAACCCTGACCATCCAGGCCTCTCCGATTTCCCGTTCATTCAAGAAATCCATGCGCGTAATAACGACTTTGTCCTCATACACCTCAACTAGACAGCCTTGACTGAATTCGCGGTGACCAGGTGGAAGATTCCCTTGCAGCTTCCCGCTCTCCACTTCCATATAGCTTAGGGAAGCGGTACCAATTGAAGTGAAACACTCCTGGTGAATGCTGCGCGGATCGTTCAATGGATAATGCGAATGCCCGGAGAACGTGATGACTTGCGGGTAAGGCTTCAGCGCGTTCATCAGCGCTTCGATGTTCTCTTGAATCCCCCACTCCTCACTGCCGTACACCGTATCCTTCAGGTGCTGGTGAAGGAACACGAAGATCGGCTGCGCCGGAGCATCAGCGGCCGCTTCTGCCAGTTGCTTGCTCAGCCATTCAATCTGTTCGAGCGAGAAGTATCCATGCGTCATCGTATCTTCCGTAGCCAAGACAATGAAATGATGCCCCTGAATGACACGATGATAATATATCGACTCCATGCCTGACATTTCAAGAAAGCGAGCTTGGGCTTCTGCAGGCGGCAGGCCGTTCCAATAATCATGGTTCCCGATTGCAATGAGCGCCTCTGCCTCCGGCAGCTTGTGCTGTTGGAAGGTCTTCATATGACGTTCATACTCTTCCACCGTTCCGTTGTTCGTCAGGTCCCCTACAATGACGAAGGCATCCTGCTGCGGTGCGCGCGCATTCAATTGCTGCAGCGCACGCTCGAACTTATGAATGCACTCTTCTCCTGTCGGCGCGATATGCACGTCGCTAATTACCGGAAAGACAAGGCGGGGCTGGGATTGCATCGAAGACATTGAGAGCTTCAACTCCTTTGATCATTACAGTATGAATGCGATTTCATAACGAATTCCATCTCAGTCTACTCCTTTCTGTCCCATTTGAAAAGATGCGTTCGAATAAAATGTTCTCGATATGATCTAGTGAATTCGCCAAAATTTTCCGATATAATAGAGGTCACCACGAACAAGCGATGTCATTAACGAAACAATAAGGATGTGTGATTGCGTTGTTAGCGATTGAACGCCGGAAAGGCATCATGCAGCACTTGCACCGTGATGGCAGAGTGTTGGTTGCCGAACTAAGCAGGAATTTCCGCGTATCTGAGGAAACCATTCGCAGAGACTTGGACCGTCTGGAAAGAGAAGGGCTGCTGCAACGGACGCACGGCGGCGCTTTTCTGGAAGATGACCTTATTACCGATCTTCCGATATGGGTGCGGGAAGACTTTTATTTGGCCGAGAAAATGTGGATAGGCTCCAAATGCGCGCGGCTTGTCAAAAACGGAGACACGATTATGCTCGATTCCAGTACAACCTCGCTTCATATTGCCAGGTCAGTAAAAACGCTTAAACATTTGACCGTCATTACGAACTCTCTCAAAGTAATTACGGAGCTGTCCGATGCCGATCATCTGAAGTTAATATGTACCGGTGGCACGTTGCGGCATCATTCTTTATCTTATTCGGGACATGCGGCCGCCAAAGCGATGTCTTTGTATTTGGCTGACAAAGCGTTCATCTCCTGCTCTGGTATGGATATGCGGCACGGGGTGACGGATACGAATGAGAATGAAGCGGAAATACGCAAAATGATGATACAAAATGCCAAACATAGCTTCCTTGTAGCGGATCAGTCCAAATGCGACAGAATTGGCCTTGCCAAAATTGCAGGCTATGCCGCCTTTCATAAGCTCATTACGAATGCCCCGTTGAATAGCGAATGGCGGGAGCATTTGAGCAAATACGCCATCAGCATCGATGATCAACCAGCTCCCCGCACTCCCCGCACTGACGAAAGAATGGACACAAGCACAATTAAAGCGGAATGAGTTCGAAGCATTCCGCTTATTGTGTATCACCAAGCCCTATTAATCTATGCAATGGCAGTATCCTTCAACCAGAACCGCATGGTCTATCATCGGATACAAGGTATGCAATATCCGTGAGCTCACAGCAAATAAGGAGCAGGCCGGTATCCGGCTTGCTCCTTATTTTAGAAAAGCTATGCATTTCGATGCATATCGTTACATTACGTCTTTCAACTTTTTCACATAATTGGCGCGAATAAATACGAAATAGATGATCTGAATGACTAGGAAAGCCCCCAAGACGAGCGACGATTCCAATACCAAATTCGTACTGAACGTATTCTGGAGTGTGTTCAAGGCGACTGCACCGTGAATGACGGCGACGATAATCGGCACGAAGAACAGCAATCCGATCTGGGTGGATACAATCTTGGACAATTCACCTTCTGTCAACCCGAGCTTGCTGATAGCGCGGTACTGAATGCGATCGTTGTCCAGATCTGCGTACAGACGGAAGTATAGAAAGCTTCCTGCGGCAACGAAGAACACTGCGCCGATGAACAGCCCTGTCAACAAGATTTGACCGAAGCCCTGATTGATGTCGTTCAATTCATATGCACGTGAAGAAAAGCGGTAATGCTCTCCGTTCCCTTTCAATTCCGTCATCAATTGTTTGGATACTGCCAGCGTCTGCTGCCAATCTCCGACATCGTATACATACATGGTAGAGTCGTGCTTGGATCCAGGCAGCTCTTGGAATACTTCGTCGGATACGACCGCGACGCTGGATCCTCCTACGCTCTGCAGCAGCGGAGCCGGCATCTCGCCGTTCTCTGTGACAGCGAGTTTACGGCCGCCCTCAAGCGTCAAGGATGTCTCCTGCCCCTTGCTAATGCCTCTATCGTAGCTCATATCTATGTCTTTGCGATAGAACAAGCGCGCTTCGTCCTGGCCTAGAGCAACGTCTTCCTTCATTATGCGGTTATAGTCAGATGCTTTAATGAAGATGAAGTCTTTGTTCGTCCCGGTATCGGTCACGTTCTTCTCTTTGATGACAAGTAGCTCGAAGCTGATATTTCTCTTCGCTAGCGCTTGTTCGATCAGCGCGGCATGTTCCGCCGCCTGCTTATTATCTGCATGCGACTCATACTTTAGCGGAGGTGTTGATGACGATATCATGTTCGTAAACATCGACTTCATCCCCACCAGCGTGCCGATGGCTGTAAAGGCGACGGTAGAGATAATGGCCACCAGAAAGAACATGCGTGCGTTGTCTTTCATGCGGTACGCCAAATCAGACAGTGTAATCATGTTCGTGCTGCTGCGGTACAGCTTCTTTTTGTTTTTCAGCTTATTGATGATGTACACGCTCAGCTGCGTAAACAGGAAGTACGTCCCTACGCTGACGATAATCGCCACGGGGAGCAACGCGAACAGGACGAGAACCCCTCTGACGACAAATGCGATAGCGTAACCGATGATGAGCAGCACAGCTGCCAAAATGGCCAGCACGCGCGAAGCTTTCGGCTCGGGCTTCGGCTTGGCCGTTCCTTTCAACAGATCGATCAGCGAACTGCTGCGCAGAATCGTTGCAGTGAACAACGAGATAAATAAGAATAGCAGCGTGAATGCGGCAAAGGATAGCCAGATCGCCTTTACCGGCATGTAGAAGGACAGCGATTTCTCAAGCGACAACACCGAGGATCCCAGCATCAGCATCCCTTTTGACAGTAAGAGTCCGATCGCAATCCCTGATACAGTCGCTGTCAATCCGATGATGATATTTTCCAAGAAGACGAGCCGTCTCAGCTGCATATCAGACATCCCCTGCATTATGCAGATGCCGAATTCCTTTTTGCGCGACTTCAGGAAGACGCTCATGGAATACAAGATAAAGAAAAACGTGAACACATAAATAATATATTGCGCCACATCCATTCCTGTCTGCGCGCCTTTTCCGTAATTGCCCTGACCTTGAAAGCTCAATTCGGGGTGAAAAGCCAGCATCGAATAGACGAAGAAAATCATGACCGAGAAGGCGCAGCTGAAGAAATAGCCTGCATACAGCCGTTTGTTGCGAAATACGTTTTTAAACGCGAACTGCCGAAAATTCATCTTCCGTTCCTCCTATTACCGACAATACGTTCATGATTTCCTGGAAGAACACTTCACGGCCATTCGATCGGTGAATCTCTCGGTATAACGAACCGTCCTTAATAAAGATGACGCGATCGCAGTAGCTAGCCGCCTGGGCGTCATGCGTAACCATCATCATCGTTGCTTCTTCTTCCTTGTTCAGCCTCTGAAGGGTCTCCAACACATCTTTTGCCGATTTCGAATCAAGGTTGCCGGTCGGCTCATCCGCCAAGATCAGTTTCGGATCATGGATGATGGCCCGTGCGATGGCTGTACGCTGACATTGTCCTCCTGATATTTCATAAGTGCGCTTGTTGAGGATATGAGTGATGCCGAGCTTATCGGCAATCCGGTTTACTCGTTCGTCCTGCTCTTTGATGCTGACATTTTCCAGCGTGAGCGGGAAGATAATGTTCTCTTTTACCGTCAACGTCTGCAGCAGATTAAAATCCTGAAAGACGAATCCTAGCTCCCTGCGGCGGAACAACGCCAACTGACGCTTGCTCAATTTATGAGTCTGCTGTCCGCCAATGAACACCTCGCCCGATGAGGGCTTGTCAATGGTAGAGACGACATTGAGCAAGGTCGTCTTCCCGCTGCCAGACGGTCCCATGACGCCGACGAATTCACCCTTCTGCACGGTCAAATTCAAATTCGATAGCGCTTGATAAGCTACTTTGCCTTCATATACTTTCGATACGTTCCGGACTTCTAACATCGGTAATACGCACGCTCCTTCGGTGTAATCTTTATATCAACACTGTAATCCTTAATGGAAATCGGAGCCATTGGTATACCTTACGTTAACCTTTCGTTTTTGTAATATTGAATGAGCATGCAGTCAGAATCATCGGAACCACATTGCGAAATCGCCGTTCTGGCGATCTCATTAAGATGTTGCGCACATAGGGCCAACAATTAAAAGAGGGGCCCCCGCATCCATCGATGCGAAGCCCCTCTCCTGTCACTATGACACTTAATCATGCATTCCTAATCGTCGCGCCGCTTCTTGCGGCTAAGCGACAACCCGCCGAAGCCGCCCAATATGGCCAAGTAGAATCCAAGGTCGTACCACCAGCCCGTATTGTTCACCTCATACACGCGAATGTCTCCGTTGAAAGCACCAATGATGAGCGAAACCGGCGCGATCCAGCCATGCCAGATGCCCCAGAAAAATCCCGCCGGATCCGCCTGCGTGTAAGAGCCGTCTCCAGGCACACAGCCGCTCAGCAGACCCACCATAAGTGCCAATGCAGCACACAGCCCGACGTAGCGAGCATTACGGCTTTTCTTCGTTTTTTTCTTGTTAAAGTCCGCTTCTTGCCTATGTTCTATCATCTTTCATTCCTCCCTGCTAGCTGACAGCTGTTACTACATATTACTCAACTTCTGGCAAGAAAAATCAGTCTTTTATAGTCACATTTATAGACTTGAGCGAATTTTTTAGCTTTTGTAGTGCTTCAATTGCACATTATGAACGGCTAGTCCTTTGCCTATGAACATTTGCAAAATGAGCCTCTGAGCTGCTATGAACAGCGCAAGGGCGCTTTCCAATTACACGTAAGGCGGCGAACACGCAACATCCATTGGAAAGCATCCAACAGAATAGCCCACTTCATACGTTAACTCTTCATTCTACTGGAAAACATCCATTCAAATCAGACAGATTCCGACTTCACAACTGAAAAAGGAAAGAATCTGTTGGACAATTTCCAATGAAACGTCTCACAATCAGCCCATGCACCCGGTTACGTTGGACAAAATCCAATAGAAAAAGCAATGAATACGGACAGCGGCCGCAACAACGTACCCTGTCGTGCTGTGTCTAAATACATTACCGCCTCACCCTCGACAAAACCGCCATCACCTCACTGTCATCACAACGAATGGCTGCTTGCTTGACCCTGCCCCGCCATGACGATGCGCCGATGCATCTGCCTCGAGCAAGGGAGCGTACATCATGAGCGCGTGATTCTCTGTCACATATTTGTCAGCACAGCATTCTCCATCGGCATTGAATGCTTTGCGGTACAGTATATTATGCCGCACATACCCTCCCCAATGATCCTGCCGAATGGAGTGCTCGCGCTCATATACTTCGTACGTATACCACGCAGGATTCGCCGAGGACCATGCACCCGCAAGCGTATCCCCGGTCAGCGTTAACTCTAACTGAAACGGCTCCCCAGTCGGATGAAAAATCATCAGATTCGCAGCATCGTGTAGGCCAATCGACCGCAGACAAGGCGAAGCTTGGAACGCGGTATTGGCTGCAAGGACTTGCGCACTGGTAGCATACGGGCACCTCTTTATTCATTGCTATTTCTGACAGGTTATGATATAGTTATCATTCCTTTTTCCATTTTTGCACAGAAGTATGGAATGTCAAGTGTCATCTTTGTTGCGTCGTTTATTTAGACTGTTTATTTGGAATGTCATTCAGCCGTTTGATTGTTTAGTTGAGCTAGTGTAAAAGATGAGTTGAATAATTGTTAAATATGATTCTTAGGAGGTAACTGAAAGTGAGCGATACGTTTCAAAGTGCCTATCAAGAAGAGGAGCTCCGGCTGCGGGATACGATGGAAGAAATCGATCGTCAATACCGACGGCTAGTGCAGATTCCGGTCTATACGGGGCATGATTTTACTGAGCAAGTGATGGAAGATACACGCGAACTGCGTCGACAGCGGCTGAAGCGGGCTTTGAAGGAGCCTTACTTCGGCCGCCTTGATTTTGAAGAGATGGGCCAACCAGCGCCTTCCGCTCTCTATGTCGGGAAGCACGGCGTCGACTGCGAGGTCGAACTGGGCCAGGCCGATGCCTACCCGCTCGTCGTCGATTGGCGGGCACCGATTGCGAGCCTGTTCTACTCCTTCTCTGGCGGAGTCGACTCCGTAACGTTCGAAGCGCCTGAAGGCGCTGTCGAGGGCCACGTCCATCTGAAGCGCAACCTTGTCATTCGCGGTCAAGTGCTGCAGCGGGTCGTGGATACGTACAATCGGTCCGAAGGTGAGGGCCATGTGACAGACGAATTCCTCGTCTACCGCCTAGGTGAGAACAAAGATAACCGCCTGCGCGATATCGTCTCAACCATTCAGGCAGAGCAGGATCGGATCATCCGCGCGCCGAAAAATATGGCGCTATTCATTCAAGGGGTGGCGGGGAGCGGCAAGACGACCGTTGCGCTGCATCGGCTCGCCTTCCTGTTGTATCAATACCAAGAGCAAATTCGGGCGGAAAAAATGATGATTTTCGCACCGAACCGCATGTTTCTCGATTATATATCCGACGTTCTTCCCGAGCTCGGCGTCGGAAATATCCAACAGCGCACGTTCCCGGAATGGGCGCTTGAAGTGACGGGATTAGAGCATACGGTACAGCTTGCTTCGCCGATGGAACAGATCGAGTTGTGGTACGGATCGTTGAACAACCGCCCCATGCTCGATAATCAGGCATCCGGCCGCTTCAAAGGCTCACTTGCCTTCAAGACTTACATGGATGACCAGTTGACCCGTATGGAGCGAGAAGCCGTACCTGTGATGGATTTTAGTCCATGGGACGGAGCGGTATTAAGCTACGATACGATCTCCGTGTGGTACCATGAGGAGTATCGTTCCTATGAGCTGGCGAAGCGCAAAGAACGCGTCGTGGCACGGATTCAACGCTGGATTGAGATGGAGCTGAAGCAAGAGCGCTCCAAGGAGCAGCATAAGGCAAAGAAGAAACTGTCAACCCCGCGGATGAAGGCGTATATGAAGAAATGGGCTGCCTTCGATGCGCTGGCATTATACAAGACGCTATTCGATCCGAAGCGCAACGTCACTCAAGAGGCTCAAACGGTGATTCCGGCCAAGCTCTGCAAGGAAACGTCCGCTTACTTGAAAAAGAACACCGTCAGGAACGAAGATTTGGCAGCACTGCTCTATTTGCACATCCGCCTGCACGGCATACCGGGCGATTACCGTTACGATCATATCGTCATCGATGAAGCGCAGGATTTCTCGCCGCTCCAGATAGCCGTTCTCGACGGGTTCGCCAGAAATCATTCGTTCACGATCTTGGGCGATTTGTCTCAGGGCATCCATGCGTATGCCGGCATACACGATTGGTCGGAAATGCGTGACCTGTTCGAGCTTGAAGCGACCGATTATTTTGCTTTAACGCGAAGCTACCGCTCCACGATGGAGATTATCCATTTCGCGAATGTCGTGCTTGAGCGGGGCGTCCGCACCGACATGCTGGCGATTCCGGTATTCCGCAGCGGGCAGAAGGTCCGGATCGTCTCGGAACCCCCGGAGCAGCAGCCAGACCTGCTTGCCCAAGCGCTTGCGCAATTCGGAAGCAGTGGCTACAACACAATAGCGCTGCTCACTCGTACAGCGGAAGAAGCCCGAACATTGCATGCGAGATTGAGCTTGCATTGCTCGGATAGGGATATCCACCTTATTGACGGTAATGAGCAGCAGTACGAGGGCGGCATATCGGTGCTCCCGATCTATCTTTCAAAAGGGCTGGAGTTCGACGCCGTCCTGTTGATGGATGCGGACGCCGCCCATTACCCATCCGATCCGCTTGACGCCAAGCTGCTGTATGTCGGTTGTACGCGTGCCCTGCATGAGCTGTGGGTGCTGCATGATTCTGCTCAACCGCTGTCGCCGCTTATATGCACAGACGACGAAGAAACGGTTGTACACGGTTTATAGAGGTTGTTCAAAAAGCTCCATCATGGACATTCCGATGCTCATAGCAGCCAAGGAATGTCCTTTTGCTTATTCATCTGCGGCACAAAACGCGTCCCTGAGCATCATTGTTCATGCCATCCTCATGTACTCGAACGCGCAGGCGGGCAGCCATATTCCTTGCGGCAACGCGAGTGTGTTTCCTGCTGTGCTGTAAAGTTTACCATGAAAATAAACCGGGCCGTCCGTTCGCGAATCCGCGAAATTCGATCGCCAGCACCATATGGAACGGACTGTGCTCATCTTTTCGCTTGAACAAGCCAAAATAGCCCTCGTCACCGAACGTAATATATTCTTGATTCGTCAATCGGTCTGGCCTTTTAGATTGGAACCAATACTCCGGATAAGACTCCCTTATCCCGAAGTTCAGCCATTCATAGCTTGGAATGTCAATCCCCCGCTGATTCAACACCCATGCGCGGAACAGAAACATCGGATCCTGCTCGGCCGCATAGTCCTGATTCGAATCCGCGAGGCGCAACCGTTGAATATCATCTCCGAGGGCGTCCAAAAACGGAGCATTTTCCGCGAATCGATGCATGGCGGTCACGTCTTGGAATTGCTGCTTGTACTGCTGCTCCGTACGCAGTTCCCGTATGTCACTGAACGTGGTGAACGGAATCGACTCTATCAGTATAAGATAGACGAGCCCGAAGAGGAGCGCGATCTTCTTATTCATCTGATTGTGCTTCGAGCGCTTGGCGACAAACCACCAGCCGAGCAGGAAGCCAAGCGGAAGAAACCAATACGAATCCGTCCCGGGTATAAATCGAAAGGAAAACGAACCGATCATGAAAAAAAGAAATAATCGAGCGGGCAGGAGCATCTCCTTCTCCCTCGGCCTCTGCCACAACGCGATGATAAAAAGGCAGCACAGCCCGGCTAACACTATCCAATTCATCCGTTCATACCGCCTTTCCGCCGCCTCTGCATCTGAAGACTACGCAGCAGCAGCATGCATATTCCGATTCAACCAAGTCTGGTCATGTCCCGGAAATCCAGAACCAGTGCTTGCCTAATTCCCTTTGCTTTACAATTTTGGTCCCGAGGTTTTCCACATCTGGCTCCCCTTCGGACACATATACGAGGCCAGAAAAGTTATCCAAAAGCCCGCGCATCGTGAAGAATAACACTTGGAGCGATTCTCCATTCCGAACGACCAAGATTTCTCCGCCCCCGCGGGAGAGATGGCGAAGATCGTCCGGAAGCTGCAGCAGCGTGCCGCGATCTGAGCCAGCCGTGCTCCAATCGCCTTGCGTCAAGCGCTCGATAACCTGCTGGCGCTGCTCGCGATACATCCACTTGTCCAATGCCGCACGAGTCTGATGCAATGGAAGCTCTAAGGCGATATAGACGGCGCCCAGCTGCGCCACGATCGGAATGAGTATGAGCGCCCAATAACGAAGCGGTCTTCTTTTCACCAAAGCGACGATGATATCGATGATCGCCCATATAACAGACACGATAAAAACGAGTGCGAACAACGCGAAAAAAATAACTGTACCCAAAAATTCAATATCCATGCTGAAAAAGAACAGCAACAGCCATGCGATTGCCATAACGGCGGAAAATCCAAAGATGAATCGCTTGCGCGTCCGCACGATATATTGTGAAATCGGCTGTTCTGTATCGATAGAATCCATTGTGATGACTCCAATCCTATTTTTGTATCATATGCTTCATTCAAATGCCGACTTTCGGACCGTAAACAGACTGATGACTCCGGCAAGCAGCACCGCGATCCCGATGAGCAGCATGAACGTATACCCGTTGCACAGCACCCCGTTATTGTGCATGGTTAACGGGGACAGACCCGGATCGTAGCTCTGGTGCTTCATCACTTCTGATCGGACATGTCGAGATAAAGCTGCAGCAGGCACGCCCATGCTGACCACGAGCAGTCCGCCTGCCGCTATCGTCCCCCAGCGCCATCGAAGATCGTGATCCCGCAGCCATCGGTATACATAAATGCCGATAGACAGGACATACGCAGCCACGGTCAATGCCAGCGGCATCACTAGCAGGAGAATCGGATTGCCGTTCCCGGAAGAGCGCTGCGGAGGTGTTGCGGTATAAGAGATAAACCACACCCCTATAACGTCAAAGCCCAGCCATAAGTTGAAATTATTCATGGCTGGGCTCGTTATCGTATTACAATAAGAGTTGTTTGAACTTCAGCACGCAAGTCGTTCCTTCGTCTGGTCGGCTGTAATAGGATATAGTGCCGTTCATCGCCTTCACGAGGCTGATGACGACCATCAAGCCGAGCCCGGTTCCTTTCTCCTTCGTCGTGTAGAAAGGCATGCCGATGCGCTTGATTTGATAATCGCTCATGCCGACTCCAGTATCCTTAACATGGATATGAACGCCTTCATTGTCCGACCACGTTGTCACTGTCATCACACCGCCATCCGGCATCGACTCCACCGCATTTTTCATAATATTGAGCAGGCATTGTTGGAATTTTTTCGCTTCGCCCATCACATAAATCGGCTGCTTCGATAAATGCTTGATGACTACTTCAATCTTGGATATGACGCAGAGCGGCGACATCATCGGAATAATGCCGTCAATCTCTTCTTGGATGTGAATCGGGCGTGCCAGCTCCACTGCCGGCTTCGCATAGTTTAAATAATCGGTAATGATGGAGTTCGCCTGCTCGATGCCCGATATGGCATAATTCCGATATGTTTCGAGTTGCGTTGGAGTCAGATTATCCCTGTTCATCAGCTGTAGAAAGCCTTGCGCCGTCGTTAATGGATTGCGAATCTCATGAGAAATGGATGCCGCCAGCTGTCCGATGACTTGATATTTTTCCGCTCTAAAGAGCTCTTCACGCATTTTCTCTTGATTTTTGACATGATTATAAATATAACTCACATACATGGAAGACAAGTAGGTCCCCACAACGGCAATCCCGACTTCGGTACCACTCACTGTATCCCAATCGTCGAACACAGATAAAAAGCCGAGCAAATAAATCGTAATGAGCGTCATCGAAATGAGGCAAATTTGCCAGTACGTGCTTCGCAGCACCTGCTTGTAATGGAATGTGAGGCCCAAGACGAGCAGCAGCGTGGATCCGATGACTGTCGGCACAAAATCATCCATCATAACGATGGTGCAAATATTAAATGCAGCCCAAGTGAATATTCCCGGCAAAAAGCCTTCGAACAGCGCCGCTAACGCAAGCGACACTGGTGTAAGATGAATGCCGTATATAAGCGGATCAATATCTTCATATTGCGTATAAAAAAACGTAAGCACAAAAAGAATGAGAATAAACAAAATTTTGCGGCGATAATTGGCGAACATGAATTGAGGGGTAATAATAAGGAACATGAGACATGCGCTCATAATATAGAGCAGTCCCTTGAATTCATACGCTATGATGGACTGAATCAACGTTGACCGTTCCTTTCCTGGTAAGATACGGTACGCAGAAATGAAGGCGTCAACCGATTATTTTCCCGTTCCATGGCAGTCCCTTCTGAAAGCGGGAACGATCATTTGAACGCCAAGCCGATAACAATGGATAATCATACATGTCCCATATTTTGCAAGGAGGCACATCCATATCGGATAACTCGATAATGCAATTCACCGCCCGTCTCGCCGCTTCATTCGCCCCTTCCATCGTTGCCAAGTCCGTGTTAGTTCGCACATAATCCGACGCGAGAAACAAGTTGGGAATCGCCGTATATGCATTGGGCCGCAAGTTCCATGTATTTACGTGATTCACAAGCAAAGGCTCCATATTAATCGCTTCATGCGGATTCGGAAATTGAATATCTTCGTCCAAATACCACGTCACCACCATATGATCGGACAACACCGTCTTCCCTTGGTTTAGACTGCGCTTCAACTGTTCCCACACTTCGGCTCGAATTTCTTCTCTTGAACACTCCATGGCCGGCTTGCCATATAAGATGCCGGGAGTTCTCCAGTCTGACACATCGATGGAGATGATTCCCTTTACTTCGCCATTCCCGTATTTGCTTAAATCGAAGTTCGGCCAAAATTGCGCCTGTGACACCGACGTCAACGCCCACGGGCTGTCCATATAGATGACATGACCATGGATAATCGGCACGTCTTCCTTCAAATAAAACTGGACGCCGTTCATCCATTCGACGTTCTCTGCCAGCTCCGTCAACCCGCCCAGCAGTGGATCCGCCTCAATTAAATCTTCATTCAATAAGCCAGCCATGACTTCAACCGGAAGCGCAGCAATATAATAATCTCCCGTTACCATCTCAGTACGTCCATTCTCTGTAATGGTCACTCCTTGGATGCGCCCCTGCCGGCAATGTATGTATTCAACCTTCGCGCCGAGGTGGTAGTCGACTCCGCCTGCACGCAGATGATCAAGCCACGGATTGAGCCATACATCATTGGTCGGACCGTTCAATAAACGGTCTGCGCTTCCCCCCGGAAGCACCATATCGAGCATGATGGTCGCCCCGACAGTTCCGACCGTGCACACATTCGCTTCCTGCGCTCTGGCGGCTACGAGAATCCGTGTCAAGCCCGTAAATATTTTACGAAATTGCGCCGACTGCTTCTCCGCTTGCAGGAAATCCCACCAGGCGATTCGTTGATAATCCAACAGTCGCCTTTCATCGCAACTTGTGAGCACTTGCCATAGACAAGATACGTAATGTTCAATATCTTGCTCGCTAAGCTCTAGATTGTTGTCGAAAAGGGATTTGAGCAACGTTCTCCAACCGCTGATCGATTGTGGAAATTCAGTCAGAAAGGGCTGCATCGGGCGATCGAAAAATGCCAGTCCCAGATTAGTCCCTTCAATGAGGTTATGATACACGCTATGTCTATTACTCTTATACGGTATTCGCTTCATCGTATCGGTTATATGTTTATAAAATTTCGGAAAGAAGCGGAAGCCATGCTCTCCCGGCAAATCGTGGCGCCCATTCTCTCCCGAATTCGGAACAGGCATGCTGCGAGCTTTACCTCCTGGGATCTGTCTCCACTCATATACAGAAACCTGAAACCCCCGTTCCATTAATTCATGGGCAGCGCTCATTCCGGCGATTCCGCCGCCAAGCACTACCACTTTTGGCTGAACTGTTCCTATCATAAAGGTTGCTGCACTCCTATTCCACGAGATACTTGGAAAAAATCAACTATTTTCATATTACTATACAACCATCAAATTACAACAGATTTCAACATATTTTTGCAGGAAAACTCTGCTTTTGGCGATAGACCCCGCTTAGAGTCAGGTTCGTGCAGCGGCGCGTTCAGATTGGAAGAGATGCGCTCGGTCCACCCCTTTGCTTCACTCTCCCCTTCCATCAGTCGGCGGTATGCCCAATGACGATTCTGGCGCGCTGCCATCATAATCGGCCGCTTCGTATCATGGGGTACTTGAACGACATGTGCCTAGCCCTCGTTGTTTCCTTCCTGACCGTATGGGAGAATGGACATAAGGACCATTGTAATAGAATCCCGTTAATGTTTTCGTAGTAACGAAATTAACTTTGTCGATTCACGAAACTTAAATATTCCTTTATAGCAAAAAAACTGCCGAACCGTTAGATTCGACAGTTTCCTTTTTTATGGTTAGCGCCCCCACTCCGACTCGCTTATCGGCTAGGTAATGGTGCATCATCAAGCTATCATTCTTGCATATTTACGGTACAGAACCGTAATGAAGATAAGGTGGACCCCCAGTCCTATGCCGCCAGCGAGCAGAAGTTCCAGCTCATTCCATTGCATGGTCCGGTTGTGAACAAATAGCTCAATAACCCAATAGGTCGGTGTCACCGCTGCACCCCAACGCCATGGCTCTGGCAGTATATAGGCCAACACCGGGATAAAGATCAACAATCCGCCTAGCTTAGACCATGCCAGCCCTTCCACTTTATTGGAGGCGAACGAGGTCAACAAGAGGGCCAGCATCGGCCCTTCCAGCAGCAGCATTACAAAGGCGAAGCCATACTGACCAGCACTCCAAGCTGAGAAATCAACCACAACAAATGCCAGCAAAATATAGATTCCGGACAATAGCGTCGGTAGAGTCAAACGATGAATGAAATACCCTTCCTGCGAGAGAGGGGTGATCGCATAATAGGCGATGAGCTGCTCATCTCTTTCGTCGAGCATCAGCAGGCCAGCCATCACACCGATGACGAGAGGAATGAGCAATAATGACGTGCCGAACAGCACTCCGTAATGGGCCGTTAGATCAAATCCCGTCTGCGCAACGAGCTGTGCCGAGACGAGCGGCACTCCGTATTTCAGCGCCAGCACCAACAATAAGGGGGCAACCGTAATGAAAATAAGCATCGGATCGCGTCTGACCTGCTTCATATCACTAAGCAACAGCTGTGCAGCTCGATTCACGCGTCTCTTCCCCCTTTCGCATCACCGAGTATATTAGATTGCAAGGAGCTATACGCCCAATAGAATGCAATCCCTATCCAGATGAGTAAGCTGGATACCGCGTAAACGCTATCTGCGCCTGAAATAGGCTCGAAAACCGATGTCAGCAGCAGCAGTGATCCGGTGGCCGGAAAGAGCAGAAAGAGCTTGCTTGTATAGACCTGCAGTATTTCTAGTACGGGCAACACGAGTATGATAGAATACACAACGGATGAGAAGAAGAATCCGTTAATCGTATGGCAGCGAACGGCAACTCCCAACCCGACCAAAGTAAAAAAGACGGCCGTCAGTGTGACACCCGCGATGAACGCGCCGATACGCTGATGGATGCCGAAGGTGCTTATATGGATGAACAAGCTGCTTATCAGCGACAGACATGTCAGCGAGATCGTCTTCGACCAGATATAGGATGCCGGCGAATGCGGTGTAACGAACAGGTTGTCATGAATATGCTGTCCTTTCTCAAGCAAGATGAGGCCGCCGATAAAGAAGAACCCGAGCATGCTCGGATCAGAAAACGTCAGCAGCACATTCAACTTCGCTTGATAGGTATCAGGCAGCATCCGCAGAAGAACGATGTAAGCGATACTGATTAGCAAATAGGCGCTGTAAAAATGATGACGGAACTGGAGCTTCATATCCTGTCTCCATGAGCTGAAGAAGCGACGCACACCCGAATAAGGCAGCCGGGGCCGAAGAGTGATAGCTTTATTATTCATGTCAATGTTCTCCCTGTCACTTGGATAAAAAGCTGATCCAGCGAAGCCTCTTGGGTGTGTATCGTCTCAATCGAACCGTTCCGCAGCAGCCGGAGGAACGATTCGTTGTCGCCAATTCCCTCTAATTGATAGTCGGCCTGTCTCAGCGCTGTACCTTCTCTATACTCGAGGCGCACCGCTTTTTTCCCTTCCCGGACTTTGAGCGCGCGCGGCGCATCAATCAAGCGGATTTCCCCATCTACGATAAAAGCGACTCTATCGCATATCTCCTCAGCGACATTCATGTTATGAGTCGTAATAATAATCGTGTTCCCCAACGATTTTAGCTGTAAAATGATATCCTTCACGGTCTTCGCATTTACGGGATCGAGACCTGATGTCGGTTCATCCAGAAACAGAATATCCGGCCGATGCATCAGCGCCCGACATAGATTGAGGCGCATCTTCATTCCTTTTGAGAAGTCGGACACTTTCATATGGCCGTACTCCTCAAGCGACACCCGGGCAAGAAGCTTCTTCGGCTCCTCGGTCTTCACATCATACAGTGAACGGAAAAGGTCCAAATTCTCCAACGCCGTGAATCGGCTGTAAAAGTTCGGGAATTCGAACGCAACGCCAATCGCATTATAATAATCGCGGCCATGATCCTTCAGCTGCTTCCCCATGATGCGCACGCTGCCTTCATATCGCTTCAGCATGCCGATAAGTATTTTCTGTGTCGTGCTCTTCCCCGCTCCGGACGGCCCGAGAAATCCGAAAATTTCACCTTGCGGAATATGAAAATCTAGCCCTTTCAGCGTAAAATCCTTATGTCCGGGATATTTGAAGCGGAGCTGGTTCACTTCAATCATGCTTAATCCTCCTCATTCTGGTCGATGATTAACCCATCGGCGATCAAATCAACGAACAATCTCATCGTGTCGCCGTAGCGCTCCTCGCCGATTAGGTGCTTCTGCAAGGCAAGCAGAATGAGCGATCGGATCAGGCTTACAATGATTTCCGGCTGCTGCGGCTTCATCCACCCTTGCTGCTGACCGAGCACGATAATCGGCAGCAGATCATCCGCATCCTTGGCGAAGTGACGCTCCAATTTGTCAGGCGGAAGCTTGCGGAATAACGCTTCCATCATTTCTTCATCGTATAGCTGCTGCAGAAACGGATTGTTCTCCATCGTGGCAAGCGATTCGTGCAAGAAGCGCTTGAAGCTGTCCCGGCTCACGGGAGAATCGCTTTGAAAATATACGCTGGTGAGGCGCTCCCGAATGTACTCCTCCTCTTGCTCAAGCAGCTCGAAATACAGCTCTTCCTTGGACGGATAGAACAAATAGAACGTCCCTTGCGCAATGCCCACCGCTTTGGTTAGATCGGCGACGCTCGTCTTCTTCAGTCCGTACAGAGCAAACAGCTGCTTGCCTTTCTGCTGCAGCTCCCGCCGAATGTTCTCTTTCTCCTGTTTACTAAATCGCGGCATCATTTACACCCCTATATGATTTTATGAATAATTTTATTTTATATTCATAATTAAAATGCATCTCATTTCTTTTGTCAACAATAACCAACAAAAAAACCGCTGCCCCCTTTGCTAAGGAGGAGTGCGCGGTCTTTGCAGGAAATAGACGCCCAATCATTCACATTTATGATAATATTGAAATTAATACCATGTTCATTTAGGTTGATTTGGGTTAATGTGTAAATATCATCGTTTTCTATTAAAGGTATTGCACAATCCATGAAATCCATAGCGCTGCCGGATAGAAGAATAGTTGGGCCAACACGGTTCCCAACGCGCGCGACAGGATAAGCAGCGCAAATATTTTTCCCAATCGCTGCCTTGCGGCAGTATCTGCCATCGCTCGATCCGTGAGCATAGCCATTTGCGGGTCGACGAATATGGTCAATAGGATGGTCGCCACTCCGTTGATAAAGCCGGATGATTGAGACGCCGCTGTGCTGAATTCTGTAGTAAGAACTGAGGCGTAAAGGGCAGACATCACCCCGATCGTATAGATCCCTGTCACGCAGCTATTCAGAAGCAGCAAGCGTTTTGGAATGCCCATAATCCGCAAGGATGTGAGCATCTTCCATGTTGGCTTGCGGATATGATGCCTGACATGCTTCAGCTGATCAAGCGATACGGAACTGATCATTTTGGGAATCGATCCCGACACTTCTAAGTGACGTATCACCCGGGCAGCCAACAGAACGGCGCTAGGAAACAATAGTAGAGCAAGCAGTGTTCCAATCGTCGAGGAGCCGATAATGATACGGATGTTGGATACCAGATCGAATTCCGGGTGCTCTCTTGCGTAGTCGATAACTTTGCCTGTCATAGGTGCTTGTATGAGATTGGAGGTACGGGAGACAAGCACGATGATACCGGTCAGAGACAGTGAGACCGCTAACCGACCGGCCCGCACGCCGGCATAGCGGACGGCATAGGATAAGGTTTCAAACATGTGTATACATAGCGTAAACAGAGCGATGACTATTATTTTGTCTATCAAGCATAATCCTCCCCGTATCTCGAAAGATTTCCATGAAATTACATCTGCGAAAGTGAGATAATTGTCTCATGTCTTTTTATGGCTTGTCCAGTGAAAAAAGATTTTCGTCACTGCAACTTTTTCACTCGCCAAACGTTTTAACTGGTAAAGGAGGTTTCCGGTTCCCATGCATGTTTCATTCCGTAAATATAGTATACATGTGTTGCTTGGATGTCTATTACTGTCATTAAGCATTCCGCTTACTGCAGCTGCGGCCGACATTACGGAGCAACCTACTCAACTCACTCAACCTATGGTGCAAGTGCTGAACAAAGAGGGCGAACCGATTACGAAGGACTGTCTGATCCTTCACGATCTAACTTATTTGCCAATTAAAGATATTGGCCCTAATCTGGATCTGAAAGTGCGCTGGGAAGCAAGCAGCCATACGGTGTATATCGAAGGAACCCTGGCTGAGATCACATGGAACTCGCTGACGAACAGGATGCAGGTGAACAGCAAAGACACGATACTTACAATCAAGCCAGAAATTATAAATAACAAAACATATATTCCCCTTCAATTGTTGCATGAAGTGTTTCAAATCAACTATGATTGGGACGGAACTACGAAGACGGTAACACTACTCTATGACCCCCAAAATGCGAATCTGTAGCACAATAACTGAGCAATGCTGGTTCCTTCAACCAAGTACTGCTCTTTTTTATGTGGGAGGCGCGCTTCTCACCCAATCCGAGATACCAGGGAACTTTGCCTGGGTAGCCGAACAGCATGAACATATTAACAAATATTCAAAAATAACTATATATGTCCGATAATATTTTATATGTCCGATAATATTTTTATAGACGCAATTCCCATAATCATAGTTGTCCTCAATGAAAGGAAGGATTGGATTTGAACGTATCAGCGGCATCTTCCATGAGTGCTATCGGCGTGTCTAGCGGTCAAATCAGTAACATCGATAAGCAAATCGAGTTGTTGAATAAACGAAAAACAATTATTGCTCAAAAAATGGTTGTCGTAGCGAGAGGCGATGACGATAAAAAATTAAAAGATGAAAAAATTAGAGCCCTCACTATGGAAATCAATGCGATTGATCTGCAAATTAATCAACTTATCAAAAAGAAGATGGAGCTGAAAGAAAATAAAAATGATCCATCAAAAGCAAATAGCAGCACAAATGAGATTGGTCCTTCAGCAAGCGACCTGATTCAACCTGACAATAAGCAGCAGGGAAATCATATCTTCATTGATATGAAACTCTAGTGTCCGATAGAAAGATACGGATAAGACTGTGGAGTGCGTTACACAACGAAAGCAGCGAGGCCGGTAACGGTACCGGCCTCGCTGCTTTCGTTACATCCCATGTAATAGCGGTTCATTAATGATAGAATACTGCTTTACGTCCTCATATCGTCCGTTATTGAATATATGTTTGCGCAAAACACCTTCAAATTGCATGTCGCATTTCTCCATCACTTTCGCCGACCCCGCATTATCCAGATGACAGCGGGCTTCAATGCGCACCAGCTTCATGGTATGGAACCCGTAGCGTATCACTTCGTTGACGACTTCAGTCATATAGCCTTGATTCCAGTAATCCCTGGATAATACGTAGCCAATCTCTGCCCGCCCATGAGTCGGCCTCCAGCTTACGAAGCCACATGTGCCAATCAGTCTGTCATTTTCCACATCAACGATCCCCCAAGGGGCAATCTCTCCTCTGTCATACCGTTGAATGACGAATTCCAAGAAATGATACGTGTCCGCCATCCGCTGATGCGTCGGCCAAGTCGTAAATCGCGACACCTCTTCGTCCGCACAATACATGAACATATCCTCTGCATCATGAAGTGTCATTTTACGAAGCAGCGTCCTTGCTGTCTTCAATACAGGCAATTGAAAGAACGGTCCCGAATTCATCATCGGTATCCACACCCTCTTTATCGGTTACAACCATCCCATGTCCATAAAATATTTTGCCACAAACAGGGCAGCTGTGTCCATTCTTAGCTTCTCCCTCACATTGTGTCAGGATAAGCTGGCGAACGTGTAGGCGTGTGGTCAATTCGAATATCGCAAGCATGCTGGTAATAAAGCATCCGCTAGGAACGAAGCTTCTCCACGAACTGGGCTCCGAATTCGCTGCACAGCTTAATATCATCTGATTTAGGAGATAATTCTACCTTCAATCCCTCCAACACGACTTCACATCCGCGCTCCTTAAGTTTTTTGATTAAAATATCCACCGCCGC
The DNA here is from genome assembly GCF_000283315.1 of Paenibacillus sp. OSY-SE. NCBI lineage: Bacteria > Bacillati > Bacillota > Bacilli > Caryophanales > Paenibacillaceae > Paenibacillus > Paenibacillus sp. OSY-SE. The sequence continues at coordinate 100,803 of NZ_ALKF01000201.1, forward strand.
ACCGTACTCAGGATAACAGGAATCACAGGAACCGAATACGGCCGCTTTTTTCCCCGTCAGGTCGATGTTGTCCATTTCTTCATAGAAATCGAGAAACTCATCTGGGAGCTCTCCGTCACCCCATGTATATGCTCCAAGCAGAATTCCCTCGTGCCCGGCCAGATCGGCTCCATACGCATCCATGACCTCCTTCATCTGAAGCTCTTCTCCCGCTGCCCGAACATTAGCTGCTATCGTCTCCGCCATCTCCTCGGTATTGCCAGTCATGCTTGCATAGATCAATATCGTACTCATCTATGTACCTCCGCCTTTCGGATATATGCTGTGTCACTTCATCATTGATGATATTGATAATCATTATCATCAATGTTCACATGCCCATTATACATGCACGCGATATTCATTTACAAGCAAAACTTTGCTGAGAGAAAATGGGGAAGTCCACACAGAAAAAACGAGGATGCTAGCAAGCAGCGTCCTCGTCAGATATGTCGAATTCCAGCCAATCACCTATTATACAGGCATCGTCCATGTTGCACGGACGTAACCCAATTTCATTCCGGCGCGTTCCATATTGCGATGACTTTGTGACAGGTAGCTTGCTTGACTGACAACCAGCCGACAGCCGCTCAAGGCCGCTTCATGAATTCGCCTCCGCAGCAAAGCCGCATGCATTCCGATGTTGCGGTAAGATGGCAGTGTCGCTGCAAACGTAAGCGAAGCAATGCCGTTCTGGCGGTACATCACGCCTGTCGCAGCAGCCTTCTCCTCCTGGAATCCGATAAAAAACGACCAGCCCGGGCGTTTCAACAGCACCTCATTATTGCGCGCCACAGCAGAAATGCCGTCATCTCCAAGCCCCGTTCCCCGGCAATGTATCGCCGCATAAGTCATCATGTCTTCTTCTGCATACGGGAGAACGCGGATCTCTTCTGCTGAGCCCGAATCCAGATCGAATAGGGCTTGCCGTTCTGCAGCGCCATACAGCGTGGCATGGAATCCGGATTGATAGCAGCCGCTTTCACTCAGCTTCTTGAACAGAAGCGGGTGCGCTTGCTTGGGAACGATCTCGAATTGGCATGTCCGATTACGCGTGCGAAAGAACGAGATAATTTCATCTATGTGATGAATATCTTCCCCCCGCATCCCTTTCACCGTATTGAATTGCGGCCACGGCATTGTATCGCTATAGTATAGCCTCGCGTGTCCGAATCGCGCCAGATGAATTCCTTCCGGATTGCCCTCGATGTCTTGGATCGCCTTCATCCGATCCGTCATATAATCGATTTCGGACTGCTCCAATGCGTCGGCGACCGCTTCAGTCAAATGCATGACCACCCCTCCTACTTATGAAATTTTTCACAATTAACATTCATAAGCATTAATTGGTATCTCCTAAATAACAAGGCGCTTGCGCTCGCTGCTGCAATATGGGAACCAGCTTATGAGGGTAGACGCGAATCTGCTCCAGTTCTTGGAGCGGAATCCATTCGACGCCGACCTGATGCTCATCAGGATTACTTCCTGTAAATGAGGATGGGATTCGTTCAAGTTCACATTGAAAATAAAATTCAACCTGATGAATAGGCGTGTCCCATTCGGAAAATTGATGGTTTTTTCCAATATATTCACGCACATGAAGGAGATGATCAACAATGACTGCACAGCCTATTTCCTCAATGCATTCCCGTCGAAGCGCCTCGCTCAACTCTTCCCCGTGCTCTTGTCCTCCGCCCGGGAACAGATAAAAATATCCATCACGGTCTTGATTCTTCGTCAGTAATACTTTGTTATCTTGAATAATAACAGCTTTTGCTGAATTGCGTATCGGTTTCATTGCTGCGGTGCTCCTTTATAATGGAAAGTTATAATGGATAGAAGTGGTTATTTCTACCTTACTATGAACATGGAACAGACGCAACACGTTTGACTGTATGTAAATTTTTTATAAAATTTGAAAAAAGGTAAAGACGAATCTTAATTGTTATGGTAGTATATGGTACAAACCAAATGTCAATTTTCTCCTCGGGCCCCAACAGCTTAGTTCAGTAGTTGGCGATTGGTAAACAGATTATTCCAAGAGAGGGGAACAGTACAAGCATGAAACGTAAATCCATGATGCTCGTCTTGACATTGCTTCTCGTAGTCACCACGTTTGTAAGCGCTTGCTCCAACAGCACAGGCAATTCTTCGTCTCCGAATCCAGATACGGCGAAGGATTCACCGTCCAATACGGACAGTGGCGATAAGAAGAACGAACCGTCCAAGGGATCGGACAAAGAACAAGTATTCCGCTTCAATCTTCACTCCGATCCGCCTTCGCTCGATCCGGGACTGTCACAAGACACCGTATCCTCCTCCATATTGAACGCCATGTACGAAGGTTTGGTTCGTGTCGACGAGAATGCGAAGCCTGTACCTGGAGTTGCTGAGAAATGGGAGGAATCGCCCGATCATAAGAAATTCACTTTCCACCTGCGCAAAGATGCCAAATGGTCCAACGGCGACCCAGTCACTGCTCACGATTTTATATTTGCTTGGGAGAGGGTGCTGAATCCGAAGACTGAACCGGCTCCACCTTACGCCTACCAGCTCTACTACTTCAAAAATGCGGAAGCCTATAATAAAGAGAAAATCAACGACTTTTCTCAAGTTGGCGTCAAAGCGCTTGATGAGCATACCCTGGAAATCGAACTTGAAGCTCCTACCTCCTACTTCTTGAGCCTACTTTCCTTCACTACCTACTATCCAGTGCACAAATCAACGAAAGACAATTCGAAATGGGCCGCGGAAGCCAACACGATGATCTCCAACGGTCCTTTCAAAATAAGTGAGTGGAAGCACCAAAACTTGCTTGAACTGGCCAAAAACGAACATTATTATGCCGCCGATACAATTAAATTCACCAAAATAAAAGCGACAATGGTGCAGGACTCCGCGTCTGAATTGAATATGTATGAAGCCGGAGACATTGATTTTGCCGGGCATCCGACGGGCGAACTGCCGACGGATCAGATTCCGGTTCTGAAAGAAACGAAGCCGGATGAGCTGCAAATTCAAGGAATCGCATCCAGCTACTATTACTTGTTCAACAACAAACAGGCGCCATTCAACAACGCGAATATCCGTAAAGCGCTCTCGATGGCAGTCGATCGCAAGCTAATTACCGATAAAGTAACGCTCGGCGGCGAACAGCCTGCATTTGGCATCGTTCCGCCCGGCATTACCGGCAACGCCGATCAGTACCGCAACGAAGTGAAGGATGAATACTTCAAGGAGGATGTGAATGAAGCGAAAGCGCTGCTGGCCAAAGGGCTGTCCGAGCTTGGCTTGAAGGAAATGCCTGAATTCACGCTCGGCTACAATACGAACGATAAACATAAGAAGATCGCCCAGGCCGTTGCCGACATGTGGAGCAAAAACCTTAACTTAAAAGTGAAAATCGAGAACCAAGAGTGGGGCGTCTACTTGAAGAGCCGGACCAGCTTGAACTATCAGGTCGCCCGCGCCGGCTGGACTACCGACTATAACGATCCGATGTCGTTCATTGATCTGTATATGACAGGCAGCGGCAACAACGATATTGGCTACAACAACCCAGAGTTCGATGATCTCGTCAAAAAGGCCAAGACATCCGTGGATCCAAAAGAGCGGATGGATCTGATGGCGAAAGCGGAGAAAATTCTCATCCAAGACGACCAGGCGATTCTCCCGCTGTTCTACTATACAAGCGTTCACTTGATAAAACCGGGAGTCAAAAATGTATTCGTTGATTATAGAGGCATGTTCGACTTCACCCGTGGCTATTTAGAGTAACTAGTCTGTAACATCATCCAGATGGTAGCCGATCGGGATACATATGGCGTACAGCATATGTGTCCCGATTTTTTCATTGGACCTATGGAAAGAAGGAGGATTGATGAAATGTGACTCGGTATATATTGGTTAAGCTATTCTACCTTGTCGTGTCGCTGTGGATTCTTGCTTCAGTAACGTTCCTCTTAATGAAGGCCATTCCAGGCGACCCATTCATGTCGGAAAGAGCGGTTCCGCCGGAAATCAAAGCCCGCCTAATGGCTCAGTACGGGTTGGACAAGCCGTTGTATGAACAATATTTCATTTACTTGAACAAGCTGGTGCATGGGGATCTGGGCATTTCCATGAAAATGCAAGATCGCGAAGTCGTGCAAGCGATCCGGGATTCCTTTCCGTATTCGTTGCGTCTCGGCATTGTGGCAATCATCGTGTCCGTTGCCGTCGGCGTGTCATTAGGCATGCTGGCCGCGCTGCGCCATCGCAAGCTGTTGGATACGTCTTCCATGGTGCTTGCCGTCATTGGCGTATCGGTTCCGAGTTTTGTGCTCGCCTCCTTTTTTCAATACCTGTTCGGGGTCAAGCTCAAGTGGTTCGCGGTTGTTGGGCTCAACGCTCCGTTGGATTACGTTTTGCCGACGATAGCGCTATCCGCCCTGCCAATTGCCTTTATCGCCCGCTTGACACGCTCCAACATGCTTGAAGTGTTGCATTCCGACTACATAAAGACAGCCAAATCAAAAGGGCTTACCGCTGGAGTCATCGTCCGCAGACACGTCCTGCGCAACGGCATATTGCCAGTCGTCACCTATCTTGGGCCACTGACTGCCAATGTGGTGACGGGTTCCTTTATTATTGAACAGATCTTCGGCATCGGCGGACTGGGCAAAGTATTCGTCATCAGCATCAGCAACCGGGACTATTCCCTTATTATGGGGATTACGATTTTTTACGGATTAATATTGATGAGCGCTCGTTTCCTCACCGACCTGGCGTATGGGTTCATTGATCCCCGCATCAAGCTTGGCAATGGAAAGGAGAAAGCGGCATGATTAGTTTTAATAAACGGAATCCCTTGCAAGATATCCCGGTAACAGCTGACCATTTCAAAAAAACATCGATTGACGAACATGCGGCAGAGGCGATCGAACGCGAGAGCATATCCGCATGGCGTGATGCTTGGCTTCGTCTGCGCAGCAACTGGATTGCAATGACAGGGCTCGTCTGCCTGGTTTTGCTTATCTTAATGGCAATTATCGGACCCTTTATCACTCCGTACGATTATTACACGAATAACCTGGAGCTGACGAACCTGCCTCCGTCTGCAGAACATTGGTTCGGCACGGACGATCTCGGCCGCGACATGTTCGCCCGCACTTGGATGGGTGCCCGCATTTCCCTTATCGTCGGTTTTTCGGCCGCAGCCATCAACCTCCTTATGGGAGTCATATATGGCGGTATTATGGGGTATGTAGGCGGTCGCCTCGATAATGTCATGAATAAAGTATCGGAGATCATTTATTCCGTTCCTGACTTGCTCGTTGCAATTTTGCTCGTCGTCGTATTCGAACCGAGCATAACGACGATTATTTTGGCACTCTGTGTTACGGGCTGGATTAACATGGCATGGATCGTGCGCGGACAGATGATGCAGCTGAAAAATCAAGAGTTCGTGCTTGCTTCCCGTTCTCTTGGCGCTGCCGGGTCCAGAATTCTGTTCCGCCATCTCATCCCGAACTCGCTCGGACCGATCATCGTGACATTGACGCTAGCCGTCCCCAGCGCCATCTTCAGTGAAGCCGTGTTAAGCTTCCTCGGCCTAGGTGTGCAGTTGCCAGCCGCTTCGTGGGGGACGATGATTAATGACTCTTTGAAGGCAATGGTCATCTATCCTTGGCGTCTCGCCTTCCCGGCGCTGTTCATCAGCTTGACGATGCTCTCATTCAATATGTTCGGCGATGGTCTGCGCGATGCGCTCGACCCGAAGATGAAGAAATAGACGGCGAGGAGGAAGACAGGAATGCAACCGATATTGGAAGTAAATGACCTGCAAGTCTCATTCCACGTTCGTGCAGGTGAAGTTCAAGCAGTTCGAGGAATCCAATTCCATGTCAATGAAGGAGAAGCAGTAGCTATCGTAGGAGAATCGGGTTGCGGCAAGAGTGTAACCGCCCAGTCGATTTTGCGACTGCTTCCGAGTCCGCCCAGTCGGGTAAAGAATGGTGAAATTCGCTTTAAAGGCAAAGACTTGCTCAAAATAAAAGAGCGGGAAATGCAGTCCATTCGCGGCAAAGATATCGGCATGATCTTTCAAGATCCGATGACGTCGTTGAATCCGACGATGACCATTGGCCGTCAAATTTCAGAAGTATTAATCAAGCATCAAAACTTGAGCGCTGCTCAGGCAAAAAAACGTGCGATTGAAATGCTATCTTTGGTTGGCATACCTAATCCCGCTTCGCGCTTCGTCCAGTATCCGCACGAATTTTCCGGTGGAATGAGGCAGCGGGCCATGATTGCCATCGCGCTTGCCTGCAGGCCTTCACTCCTAATTGCAGATGAGCCGACGACAGCACTCGATGTGACAATACAAGCACAAATATTACGTGTCATGAAGGATTTGCAACGGGAGTTCGGCACCTCGATCATATTGATTACGCATGATCTGGGCATCGTCGCCGATTTATGCGACCGCGTCATCGTCATGTATGCCGGCAAGATTGTCGAGACTGGGACAAAATGGGAAATATTCAAAAACCCGCAGCATCCGTATACGAAGGGGCTGCTCCGTTCGCTGCCGCGTCTCGATCAGAAGAGGGACGAAGCACTCATTCCGATTTATGGGACACCGCCCGATCTGTTGAAACCGCCTGCAGGATGTGGATTTTGCGCCCGCTGCGATGAAGCGATGCGTATTTGTATCACGCACGATCCGGATGCGACAAGCTTAAGTGCATCGCACCAGGCAAACTGCTGGCTTCTTCATCCGATGGCGAAGGAGGTTGCACAATGAGCGGCGAGGCACTATTGGAAGTGAATCAGCTGCAGAAATTTTTCAATCTTGGCCGTGGCAACATCTTAAAAGCGGTAAATGATGTCAGCTTTACGATTCAGCGTGGCGAGACGTTAGGCATGGTGGGTGAATCAGGATGCGGCAAGTCGACCGCAGGCCGCACTATTTTGCGCTTGTATGAGCCTACACAAGGACAAGTCAGGTATAACGGCACGGACATATATCGGGTCAAGCGCGGACAAATGAAGGCGTTGCGGCGCGAGATGCAAATGATATTCCAAGATCCGTATGCCTCATTGAATCCGCGCATGACGATAACCGATATTATCGGCGAGGCGCTGGATATACATGGTCTTGCCGGCAGTCGATCAGCCCGCAAGAAACGGGTGGAGGATTTGCTTGATCTAGTCGGGCTCAACCCGGATCATGCCACTCGCTACCCGCACGAGTTCTCAGGCGGTCAGCGCCAACGCATCGGAATTGCGCGCGCGCTTGCCGTCGACCCGAAATTCATCATCTGCGATGAACCGATTTCAGCGCTCGACGTATCCATTCAAGCGCAGATCGTCAACCTGCTGCAAGATTTGCAGAAGCAGTTCGGTCTTACTTATTTGTTCATCGCCCACGACCTGTCCATGGTGAAGCATATCAGTGATCGGGTAGCCGTCATGTATCTAGGGAAAATGGTTGAACTGTCTGACAGCGAGAGCATTTATGCGGAACCGCTTCATCCGTATACCCGTGCTTTAATGTCATCCATACCGGTTCCAGACCCGGAAATTGAAGCGCAGAAAGAACGAATTGTGCTTAGCGGCGAACTGCCCAGTCCGATCCATCCGCCGAGCGGCTGCCACTTCCGCACGCGCTGTCCGCTTGCCTCGGACCGCTGCGCACAAGCAGAACCTCCGTTCCGCGAAGCGAAGCCGGGCCACTTCGTTGCTTGCCATCTCGTATAATTATGAATACAAAGGCAGAGTCATCCGCGTCCCGAATGGGAGGCTGTAGGATACTCTGCCTTGTAGAGGTTATTCAAATGCAACGAGCAGCGAATGATGACATACCGTATGCAAGTCCCTGAAAATTTGATTAATCGTCGTATCCTCCATCACCGCATGAATGCCCATGTAAGGGAAGATAGAATCCGCGCATGATAAGGCCACGCTGCCGCTCTCCTTGCACTGGCGAGACACCCGCATGCTCTCTTCCTCTGAGAGCGGTAGACCGTTCACATGCCGTGTCCATGATTCCTCAATGACATCATAGAATTGCGTCACTGAGCGGGCAAGCAGTGCATCCATCTTATCGATCTTCGCTTGTACCGCTGCATAGCGATTCACGGATGAACTTTCCCATACTTCCTTATTTCGTTCCAGGATGAGCTTCGCTTCATCCAAGAAGTGACGGCTAAGCCCGATGCTTACAGCCGCAAACGAAGCTTCAGCAAATGGCAGGAACGGATATGTGTACACTGGATCGCCATAAGAACCTGCAGGTTGACTAATATCGAAGGTCATCACATCGGGAACGAATAACTCGTTAACGACAATGGAATGGCTCTCCGTCGCCTTAAGGCCGAAGGCCTTCCAATCTTTTATTATTTCGACTTGATTCGGCCAAAAAATAAAGGAACGGATCTGAGGTGTCTCGCTGCTGTCCCCCGTATCTACGGTACAATTGGCCGTAAAGACCGTCGCATGTGTGGAACCGCTGCAAAATTTCCATCTCCCGCTGACTATATATCCGCCGTCCACCTTCTGCGCTGTTCCGGATGGATGTCCCGATCCTGCAACGACCGCTTGCGGGCTGGCGAATACTGCTCGCGCTACCGACGGCGATACGAACGGCGCAAAAAATCCTCCACCCGATCCGATAGTAATAAGCCAACCAAAGCTGCCGTTAATCCAAGAAGCGTGTTCAAACCGCTTCAATGCCTCCGGCAAGGGGGTTATATGTCCTTCAAGCTGTTCTGGAACGAACAGCTTGAATAGGCCCCGTTCATAAATCCAATCCAAAAATGTCTGCGGCAGCTTGCCTGACGTCTCCATCGCCAGAGCTTGGCTGCGTATCGTCTCGATCTCTTCTACCGTAAAAGTCATCTTCATCCATCTCCAATCTCTCTACCACATGCGAAAAAGGATTGGTCTTTCCGCAACTACATAGAAAGAGCTCAATCCAAATCTAATATTTATTATAATATAAGTTACAGTTGAAGGCGCAAACGGATCATATCCCGGCATGGAATACCATTTTCTTCAATCGGCTCCTCGTAATGAATCGTGAAGAAATCAGGATCTACGCCGCAAATGCGAAATCCGCACTTTTGATATAAAGCAAGCTGGTCCAGGCTGGAATTGCCCGTCCCCACTTCGAGCACGTGATACCCCAGCTCCTTCGCAGCATGTATGGCATGCATAACAAGACGCTTGCCGTATCCCCGGCCTTGCCACGCTTCATCCACCGCCACGTTCACCAGCTCAAGCGTATGTGGACGCGTCGGCAGCAGCAGTATTGCTCCCTTCGTCTCCCCTTGATCTTTTATAACAAAGCCATGGCTTCGATCCAGATAACTGTATACCGCTGTTTCTTCGGGATCTGCAAGCAGCAGCAGCTCCATCGGAATGTCGCGGTTGTTCTCGATTGTTGTAATTTGCACTGTCATCATTCCATTCTCCTCTCGAACGAGACACCTTCACTTATGTACCTGCGTTCGGCCAATTATAATGTGATTTAAGCTGTCCGGCATCCTTCTTCAGCATATATCCCGTGTTCCAAATAATGTTTGTAAATATGAAAAAACACGCGAATACCGGCAAAAAAATTCTCATCGTGCGGACATTTTGTTATCAAATAAATGGTATCTTCAATCGAGGGACTTTCCCCTCGTGCCATCATGGCGTGGTGTTGATCCAAGTCAATTTCGAACAGGCCAGCCATGTCGTCAAGCGCTTGCCCATAAGCATACAACGCGCTTGAACCTTTCATTTCCTGCAGCCTGTAGCATAATGCTGTTGCCATGTAAATCACCTACTTGTTCAAAATATCATTATATCATCCCAATGCTGAATTACGTCGCTTGAAGCGGCGCTTCTTTTCTGGCAACTATATAAAAGCGGTGGCACGTCGCATCGAAATATCCTGTTCGTGACATCCGTTCGTGCAATTGTTCCAGCGGTTCTCTATAGGCTTCAATCGAAAATTCAGGAATTTGCCAAGGAATGGCCTTCAAGTAAAATACGATCGCTCCCAGATCATAAAAGCGAGTAAACGTTCGTTCTTCATCCTGCTTCAGTACCGTGAATCCGGCTTCTTCAAGCTGTGCTCTAGCAGCCTCACAAGTCCAATCGGCGTAATCGAACGGCGGAACGCGCATAGCCTCATTCATTTCCTTATCATTATCTCCACCGACTTGCTGCGTCAGGAAGAAGCCGCCCGGCTTTAAGATTCGCCATAACTCACGCGCTGAAAAGGATTCATGCCGGTTCACCACCAGATCGAACTGCGCATCAGCGAAGGGCAGCCGCTCCTCGTCGTCGAACGGCAACACCTGTACCCCAAGCGGTTCCAAGCGGCTTCTCGCGACGGCAACATTAGGCGGATAGCCTTCGGTTGCGCACGTATGCACAGGCAGCGGCTGCATGGAAGCGAGGAATTCGCCGCCTCCGGTTCCCATATCGAGCATCGCTTGGCTTCTGCGCATCAGTCTCTCGACCATACTTGTATAGTTCCAACGTACAGGACATTCTTGCATTCTTCCTTTTTGCGTCAAATAGGAGAAATCCCAACCGGAGAATGCTTGTTCATCATTTGCAAGGACGTGTTCAAAGGACGGCTCATCCAGCCAATGCATAGCATCCTGATCAGCGTCTGTTGACCTCATATTCCTGCCTCCTTCTGCTATTTCAGTACGTATGAAATACGATGTTTACCGTTTAACCGCTACCGAAATAATATGTGGACTCATTCCCATAATGCTGTTCTCTTCTTCGACCTGCCGGCTTAATTGGATTAGGCGATTGCGGCTGGATTCGTCAGACCACTTCTCCTCGAAGGTTGGAATTATCCAGACCGGGCCCTCCACTGCTAACGTTTGCAAATGCTCCAACCCCACTGCTTCCATTTCTTCTTGCAATTCGTTCGGCAGATGAAAATAAGATCGGGCGATAAACCCTGGATACTTATCTGGTCGCACGTGCTGGCCTTCGCTTATTTCACGTTCAATCATGAACATGAAGTCATCCTCGTTAATGAGTTGATTATCTCTGCCGTACACAGACAAGCCATAGAGCATCGCCCCATAGCGCGTAATGGCTGCAGCAATTAGGATACCGCCGTCCTTGAGCAAGCGTTTCGCTTCCGCTAGCGCCGCAATGCGCTCCTCTCGTTCTGTCAAATGATACAACGGCCCCATTAACAACACGGCATCAGCAGACTTATCCGCTCTCGCAATCTGACGCGCATCCGCGACTTCAATGCTTTGGATAGGACGGGTAAGCTGCTGATTAAGCTCGGCTGCCATATCTGCCGATTTGGAAGCCAGATCGAACAGATGCACCTCGTGTCCTTGCTCGGCCAGCCAACCAGAATAGACTCCAGCTCCGCCCCCGATATCATAGATTACGAGCCCGCTGCCTTGGATATAGCGGGAAATAATTTCTTTAGACCGTTCAAGCTCAAGCTTTTCAATACCGCGTGACAGCCTGCTCTTCTCCAAGCCTTGATTGTAGTACGCCATAATTTGCTCCATCTCTTCTGTAGGGTTATCCGTCATATGATCACCACCACGCAAGGAAGCTTCTCCAGAATAAACTCCGTTCCTTCCGTGTATCCTTTCTTCACCGCATGATGTCCGTTCCTTCCGTTGATGACGCTTACATATACGATATAGTATGATCGTTAAAGAAAGCTGCAGACCAAGCCTACTTTTATATTGCTTTCAGATCATTCCATTGCAAAGCGATTTCCGTGTGACGTTCTCCCCCGATTTCAATTTCCGTATCACCGATGACTTCCGCGCCGGTGCGACGATAGAAATGGAGTGCGTCGTTTCCTTTTAGCACCCATACGAGCATGCTGTTGAATCCGTCTCCGAGCATACAGCTGGCAATCGCCTGCACCAACTGCCTTCCCAAGCCTTGACCCTGTACCTGCTGCAATAAGTATAGAGCATACAGCTCCGCACGATCGGTATATTCCTCGCTGCGGCTGGGACCTCCCATGGCAAACCCGACAACCAGGCCATCCGAATCCTCCACGACCAACAAGTATTTGTCCGGAGTCAGCTGTTCAATGGCATGCGCCCACAAATTATGTCGCGATTCAATGGACAGTCCACTTAAATATTCATCAGACACAAGACCCTGATACGTCGTACGCCAGCTTTCCACATGCACACGGGCAATATTAGCCGCATCTTTCACTTCCGCAGAACGAATGTTCATGCAACCTCTCCTTCCGTTCCGACCACAGTGTAATTGTGTGGCTATCGTGTCGTTATCTCCTGGCATTTATCGGTTTATGTAGCGCATACAGGTCATCTTCCAAGTTCATCATACGCTCGGTCAACAGCTTTCTCGCGTCTTCCAGCGCTTGATTATAAATGATGGGGCCAAGCATCGCCAGCATATCATCGACAGTCTGTTCGGCAGCAATGTCGCCCATCGCTTCGCCGCGTTCGTCAAAATAACTCTTGATCTGCTCTACCAGCTCTTTCTTCTGTTCTCTTGGAAGTTTGATCGGAATCAAGACGTTGTTCCTCCTTCTCCGGGTTATGCTCCCGCTGCAGTTTTCTCACTAAAACAGATACTATACTATGATGAATGTTCATTTTTTTGATTAAGACAATTTAAAGGTTTCCTATAGTTTATTCTAGTCTACCATATTGAACCGCGTTTCTGTCAGATCTAAATACACCAAACCAAACAAAAAGGATGATTACCGAGATATTTATTATTCAGCAAGCCCAATTATCTGTGTGCGACATATAAACCTTCCAAATCTTCTGTCGAGTCACCACAATACACGAGTTGACCGTTTCGTAAAATAGCAACCTGCTGAGCTAACTTTTCTGCCAATCCGATAATATGTGTTGATAATAAAATAAGGGCGCCATTCTCGCTGTACTCCTGCAGCGTGTTCCGGACGATCATGACCTGATCGGGGTCAAGACCGTTCGTCGGTTCGTCTAATATGAGAATGTCCGGCTCGTGAAGAAGCGTTGATGCAAGGGCTACTCTTTTTTTGGTTCCTTGAGATAATGCATCCATCTGGTGATTGTGATAAACTTGCAATTCGAATCGTTCAAGCCAGTGCATAATACGGTCTTCAAGTTGCCCCCTCTGTATGTTACGCAGACCGCCGTTCAATCTCATCATCTCTACGACCGTAAGTGATGGATAATAGAAAGGAAACTCCATCAAGTATCCAATACGTTGTTTGTATCGTTGATCTTGCCACTGTAAAACATGATGATTTAGAGAAATTGTTCCTTGCTGTGGTTGGTTAAGCCCTGCAATTAAGTTCAATAAAGTGGTTTTACCCGCTCCGTTAGGTCCAAGCAGAACGGTTATTTGCCCCGAATAAAAGGTACAATCTATCTCGTGAAGAATTTCTTTGGAACCATATGCATAGCAAATTTGATTTAATTGCAAGGATATAGTCTCTTTATTGTTCATGATATACAGTCCACTCCTTGAAAAAATGGTGGTGGTGTTCCCCTTTTTGACAATTCACCGTCAAATATCATTCGGTACTCGTCGATAAAACCTAACAAAACGCATATGGATGATGAAAGTAGCAATAACAAAGAAAACAAATTGAGTTTGATGCAAATATACGAGAAATATCATGCCTAGTGCAATAATGAGGTTGCCAAAAAAAGGGATTCGTTCACGAACCGTAAATCTGTATCCTGCCAATAAACCAAAGCTGACCATCGTTGCAGAAAGAAATGCGCTCTGCATCAATTGCTCAAGCCATTTATCCCAAGCAAGTTCTTCTAACACAAGCCCCCACACAAGCTGATTAATAGCCGCAATGCTTGTACCGAGTCCCCAACATACGAACCATTTCGCAGACAGCATTTTACGCCAAGCATAGAACGTCACGGTATATAACGACAGCCCTCTTCCTTCATAAGCAAAGCTTCTAACTGTCCAAATATCATTGACAAACCAAATAAGCAGAGCTGAGCTTATGGGCAAAAAAACAGGGGTCTCTGCTACGATGTAATAATTGAGCAATTCAAGCGCAAACACGCAAACGACAAACGGAAAAACATCTCTAAAGCGGATAATAAATAGAAGTTCCTTTTTAAGTAATGGATGCTTCGACAGCCAGCGTGTCTGATGATGATCCGTTACAAAAAAATGAAAACTTAACACTTTAGGCCAAGCTTGTTGTGCAACCCAAAATGTTAAGGCTAAAATGATGACCGTTAACAATAGCAAGCAGGTAATACGTCCAGTCGGGTTGAATTGCGCAAAAACAGCCCACAAGTTGATTGCTAGCATCAACGTCGAAATTAACAAATACCGAATTCGTTTTAAGAGATAGGAATATCCAACCAGTTCAGCATAGGAGAAACCGGCAACCATCATCACCAACCATTGCCACACGTCTATCTGTGCTGGATTCCACAATAGCTGGCCGACGGTTATCCATACAAGCAGCAACAAAAAAGGCATTTTTTTAAGAAATGCATAAGTGGTTAAAAAGGTATGCTTCTGCCCTAATGACCATAAAAATCGTACTTCCTCTACTTTATAACTAGAAGCAAACAGACTCAGCCCTGAAAAAAAACCAATAAGCCAGTATCCGAGCAGCATGTCAACATTTTCTATGTAATTGGAGTACAACAGTGCAGTTATTTGATCTGCTCCTTTAGGGAGTAAGAAAAGGATCAGCGAGAATAACACAACATCGCGCCGTGATACATTCTTCAATCGACAAACATACACTTGTCTATACAATTGAAAACTTGTCATTATGTCTCCTTCTCCCAACAAGACACACGTTTGAATTTACGAGAACCATCGTGACAACCTTCTTGACAATCTAACTTTAAGTGTAGATCAAGATACGTATTTCGATCTGCTCGGTGGAACTGCAGGTATTATATGTGCCTTCATTATCTACAGCCATCACAGGTCAATCGGTAATATCGAAATAATCCCCCTTGAAATCCCGGTATATCGTCCACGTCGATTCGGACAGCACCGTAACATGACTTTCCTCTTTTCTAAGTTAGGATGTAGTCATTGTCAGTTCTTGATTGGCCACACCAAACGGAACATGAACAGACGGAGCAATTCGAGCGACGCCTTCGATATGTCCCAGTTGATCATCAAAGAAAATGTGCGGCTTGAATATTTTGAGGACGCGTCCTTTGTCAATGCCACCTAGAAAGAAAGCTTCATCCACTTGAATTCCCAGCTGCCGCAACGTAGAAATAACACGCTCATGGGCAGGCGCATTGCGCGCGGTTACGATTGCTATGCGAATGCGCGGCCGGTATTCCGCATCCTGCTCTCTCTTATTACGCTCAAATTGCTGCAACCTTGCAATTTCCTTGAAAAATTTCAATAACGGTCCTGGTGGAAGCGGCTCATTCGCGAACTGCTGCTCATGCCGATGGAACGCCTGGAGCTTACCGCCCTTCTGATAGACCGCTTCTGCGGAATCATCGGCAATAATGCCATCGAAATCAAAAGCGATGCGCAGCTCGGGTTCTTCCTCATCATCTATGTACTCGGTCGGATATACACATCCCGCAGGGAGCCCGCTAGCAACCGCTTCCCGTACATCCTCAGGATTGCCTGACAGAAAGAGCGATGCATTGAATGCTTCCATGTAAACGAACGGATTGCTTCCCGTGACAAATGCCGCCCGTGAAATGGGCAAGCCATGGTGCTCAATCGATTTAAATACACGGAGTCCGGTATCCGGATCGTTCCGGGATAATAGCACTACTTCAACATGCTGATCATTCGATGAATTTCCGTTAATCCCAAGCAGTCTCCGCACGAGCGGAAAGGCTACGCCTGGAAGGAACGGCTCTTGCTCATGTTCCCGCTGATATTTGCGGTACTCTTCTTCTCCCTGAGCCCGAAATACTTGATCCGCCTGACTCAAATCGAATAACGCGCTCGAAGCGACCGCGACGACGAATTTGTGTGAAATATCATAAGCCATTCCATGTCGGGCCCCCTTTCTCCCTTACTTTAGCGAGTCATCAGCGTACGTTTTTTATCCATAATATATAAGTCCAACGCTTGTATAGCCCGTCGCAGCAGCTTGATAACCAAATAGGCGATGTAGATCCCTACAATAATGGTGACAACATAGAACAGTTGAATGAACAATGACATAAGCATATAGCTCATGTGATTCATGAATATCAGCTCCTTCCTTGCTCCGTCCCCCGCCCTGTGCTCCAACCTGTAAGCTGGCTCCACTCGGATGCTCTTTGCATAACGCTCCATATAAACGGTGTCTTGGCATCTGTGTAGCCGTGGCGATCGTGACGGTACTGCTCCGCCAGACGCAGCTTTATATCCGCATAGGCATCGCGCTCTTCAGGATGGCAGCGAAGATAATCGCGGAACAGCAAGGCGAACTGCTCAGACCAGCTCCCCGCTTGTCTGACATGGATGTGCGTGCGCTCGCATCCGGGTGATTCTCTAAAATAGCGCTTGGTCAAATCCGGATTGTCCGCCCGATGCATCCACCCCAGCTCCCGTAGAGGATGGACATAGCCCTCTAGTGATTGTAAATCGGTTACCGAGATTTGAATGTCGATGATAGGCTTCGCCGCACATCCCGGTATGGAGGTGGAACCGATATGCTCCACCCGGACAGCAATATCCTGCAACGACCTGCGTATCGGAGCAGCAATGCGTTCAAATTGGGCGGGCCACTGTGTCTGATAAGGCATAATCTGCACTTCATACGCATTCACTAGATTTGCGCCCCCAACTGCAGTATAATTTCCTCCCCATCCTTCTCTCCGGTATCACGAAAGCCTAGCTTCACATACAACTCACGGGCCACCGTATTATCCGGCACGTATGAAATGCGAATGGCGGTCGCCTTGTAATCCTGCTTCAGCGTGTCGATTACGGTTTGCAATGCCGCTGTTCCATAGCCTTGTCCTTGGTAAGCGGCATCGATCATGAAGCGCATAATCCAATGGCAGCCATCATCAGGGTACGGAACCGTATCGAACATGACGAAGCCTGTCATCGTATCTTCTGCATAGATTGCACACGGCTTCAAATTAGGTTCCACCTTCGATTGAGCGATGGAATACAGATTCGAAGCAACGAAGTTTCTCTGCTCCTCTTTCGGAGAAAGCTGAATGCAGTTCTTCCAGTTGTCCACCGTCACATCCACTAATGATATATTTTTTTGTTCCATGATCTCCCTCCTTACATTTATTCCTCATTCCTGTTCTTCCTTCGAATCGTAGTCATACAATTGATTCCAATAGCAACCGCCGCAATGAACAGAAGAGCAGAATAAGAGGAGTTGACGTTCCTTCCTTTGCCAAGCACTTGAATATCCTCCGCTGCATCTTCAAGCGGAGCAGTACGAGTGCACAGATGCGTCATGTATTTCCCATCACTATGATAAGCATATACAAGATACTCTTTTCCGGGTTCAAATTCGTATCCGCAGCTTGCTAAGGACAGCGCGGTGACGACTTTGGCATTGGATGGAACATTTCCTTTCCATACGCGCTTCACTTGAAAAGAAACTTTCACAGGATCTGCAGTAGAAAAAGTCATTTTGGTCCAACTGCGGCTCACATGGGTCACCTTGCCAGCGAACACAGCCGCTGCATCTCGCTTGGCATCCTCGATGCTCGGGCTCGCCGCGCAGGAGCAGGCGGAGACGGGAGCCGCAAATAGAAACGAGAGCCCAAACATGACGACAGTCATCATTAAAATGCAGGCGAACGGTAATCTTGTCGGGGTACGCTTCAACGAATATCCCTCCTGGAGTTTTACCTATGTTAACCTGTACGAAATAAAGCAGGAAAATGTTTCATAATCGCGCCGTTTCTTATTGGGGGAGCATCCTGACATGTAAACGCTGATCAAAGACAGCAGGATGAGCAATGTCGCGGATGAATAGAATATAGAAAATGATATCGCATCAGCGACAGAATGAGGCGGTTGGAGAAAGTGGAAGCATCACCCTTCTTGAGAAGTACGAAGACGCGGCTTCATCATACGGAAATAATCCATCCCTTTAAGGATGACTGGATGTTCCTTCACACGAGATATGAAACGGCTCGCCTCGGCAACTGCTAGGTCATATTGCGACTTCGAAATTCGGCCCCATTCGAGGGCCTCCTCCAATTCATTCTCATCCAGCAGGAAAACTTGTCCAGAGGGCAACAATACCACATCCAAATACAAGTCATCATAATACGGAATCCCGCGTTGATCCACGTCGACATGTTCGCATATATCAATATACCATTGCACGATTTTTTCCTGATCATTGAACATAGTCGTGACCGAATAGTGGGCGTGCAGAGGGAAATGCTGCATCCAATAATATCCTGTGTTCACGAGAGGTATCTTTGTTCCGCCCATTTCCTTAACAAGCGGTGCCCGAACGGAATTGAATTTAATGAGAGAGACATAGCCGGTGAAATGGGTGTCCTCAACATAGGTCAATGCAAAGTCTTTAGATAAAATTCGTTTCCAATCACCGCGATCTGCATATTTTCTCTTCATACGGCCAGCCCTTCTTTACGCTTGATTCAGTCCTTGCTGCGCGAACGTTTCATTTTGTGAACAATCAACTTCAACCAATTAATTCCTTTCTATTATAACGCTTTATTCAGCAAAAATCCGTAAAAAAAGATCACATTTCCAGCCAATAACGATACGCTGCCAAGTACCTCTCTCCATTCTCCCTCTCGTTCAGAAGGGGCATCCCTCTGTAGGGTGAGGTTAACTTTGATGTATATGTCTCCAGATTGCTTCTCAGACGATGCAGCAACATCACCGTTAGCTCACACCGCCTAGCGCCTGAACATACGGGAATCGTTGTTACTGATCGAAGGGGAGAGTGATCGGAAGCGCCGAACGGAGAGAGTATCGCGTCTCAAGCAGCAGGACTGCTAACAACAAATACAAATAGACGGGCCGAGGATGATAACCATGGACCCGTCTATTTTGGCGCGTTAGTTAAGGAGGAGACTTTTGGGACAGCCCCTGTATAGAATCCTACCATTGTATTTCTATCAAGGAAGCATCGTCGGCCAGCACACCTTCTTGCGGCTGATCCAACATGCGCTGCAGTTCCTTGTCTGACACCCGTTCGCTGTAAGCATCCAGCTCATGCAGTCCGTCCGTATACAATAAGAGCCTGTAACGATGTGAGCCTGACTGCTGGCAATCCATCTGTAACACATGGGGGCGGTCGCCGACAGGACCATATAAAGACGACCATCTTTCGCTGGTTCGGCATTTATCTGCGAACGGTTGGCGATATTCCGACTCGTTGTGCCACAATCGCAGACGACAGTCTCCCTGCCAGGCCAACCACAGCCGTCCTTTGCGGAACCGCCTGCTCCGGTTGATGCCATCGATGCGGCCGCATACGAACATCGCTTCACTCCCCTGTCGCTTCTTATCCTCCAACACCTCGCGCAGGAGCCGCGGGGCCCCTGCCGGAACAGCCAGTTGTTCAACCTCTGTCGTTGCTGGTCCCGTAAGCGCCGATACATATTCATGAAACAGCGGTTCTTTCAATACGGCTTGACTAACAAGCCAATCCAGCAGACGTTCGCCCAGAAAGCGCGCAGCGAAGTCCCCTTGATAACTCATGCTGACACCGTCACACAGAACAAAGCTAAGCGTGTCGCCCTGCATATGCAGGGCGATGAAGTCCTGGCCGTTTTCCTGCAGCCGCGCCGTCTCTTCTGCACGTGCATAAGCATGCCGGCAGCGGAACGTCCTCTCGATTGTCGTCACCGGCTGCTCCGCCTGTTGGGAGCAAACGTAGCGGTATTCCGTCTGCTTCACATATGTCCCCTGCCTTCCCCTGATGTTCGTTCGTATATGAGGTTGCTCAAAAAGTCACCTTTTTGAATACGCACGTATATGATTCACTCATGAAGCGCGGCGACGTCATCCTTATCGAACCGGTGTAGCGGCAGACATCTGGAACCCGATGGATACCAGCTCCGGACAGTTCCCTGGGAGCATCATATACGCCCCTGACGCTAAATGATAATCTGCTTCCACGAGCAGCTCGCGATAGCTTTCCGGCAGGACGGATGACATGCTCCGCAATTTGATTGCATGCTCATCCTTGAGCGCTGTATCTGCCAATATGCCTTTCCAGCGACGGGGTTCAGCTATCGGGCCCTCAAGCGTATGGTCTGAAATAAATATATTTTCCACCAGCACATTGCCGTCAGGAATGCTCATCTGCATAATACGCTTCGCTATCGGCTCGGGATCGTCTCCGGTTGCTACGCCATCCGTCATATGGCAGACGAGCGGTGCAGGGCAATCCTGCATATACGGCAGCTCCGCTTCAAGTATTTTCTCGGCTTGCTGGAACGCCTTGGCCGAATCCGAGAATCGGACCGGGGTCAAGTCCGGCAATGAACCGAGACTTGCAATCTCGTCAATGCCTTTAATTCCGTTCAGCAGGTCGTACACATCATCGCTATAAGCCAGTATAGCGATGCGGTAACGCGGTGTCAGCCGGTTCCCTTTCGTTGAACGGAATACCATCTGACGAATGGCCAAGGAGAGTGCATCGTACACGATATCAATCCGGCGCTTGTTCTCCATCAACATATTCATGGAGGCGCTGATGTCGATTAAATAAATGATAAGAGCAGGCGTTCTCTGTGATGCTTGAATCGTGTAGTTCATCCGTCCGTTTCACCTCTGCTACTCATATCGTCAACCGTTAAATATCCGGCAATGCATGCTTGGTATTACTTAAAAATTTATA
This sequence comes from Paenibacillus sp. OSY-SE, assembly GCF_000283315.1. Lineage (NCBI taxonomy): Bacteria > Bacillati > Bacillota > Bacilli > Caryophanales > Paenibacillaceae > Paenibacillus > Paenibacillus sp. OSY-SE. The sequence goes on from NZ_ALKF01000201.1 coordinate 121,615, forward strand.
AATATGATCTGCCCGTTCGCCCATTTTCCCGACTTTCTTGAAATAACTTGGATCTTTTTCATACCGTTTGGCGAATTCGAGCGCGTTTGTTTTCGCATTTTTCAGATTATCCTGTGCAATCGCATTATAGGTCATGTTGTATGATGCGATAAGCAAAACGACATCCCGGCTGCGAATCTTCTTCAGCTCGGCCGCTTCCTTCTGCTTCCGCTGGCGCTCCAACTCCTGTTGACGGCGCAGCCGCTCATCCTTCTCTTTTTTCCACTGCACATACTTCTCGTACTTCGCTTGTGCATCGTACTTTTGCTGCAACTGCTTGTGCTCGGCTTCCTTCTTTTTCTGCTCCTCTTGCTTCTGTTTCTCTGCCGCAAGACGCTGCTGCTCCGCTTCTTTGCGCTTGATCTCTTCTTGCTTCTTCTCTTCTTCAAGCATTAACCGCTCTTCTTCCGCTTGCTTGCGTTCCGCCTCTGCCTTCTGTCTGGCAGCTTCCTCTTCGCGCTGCTTCGCCTGAAGCCGCTCGGCTTCAGCCTGCTCCGCTGCAGCCTGCGAATCGGCCTGCAGCATGCTAACCATGAACGGGCTTGCCCCTAGCAGCAGCACGGCGAGGGCAGATGTAAGCAGAATGGCAGTGCGCTTGCGGAGTTTTGGCTTCTTGGTGTGTGCCGGAGCAGCATCAGCGGCAAGCTTCTGCTCCAATCCGCCAATCGCCGCCGCAAGCTCGACTTCAAGCGGACTTCCATGCGGTACGAAATGGTGAGCAGAACGATATACCTCTAGCGCGCCTTGCAGTTGCTCCTTCTGCTCCAATTCCCGCGCTTGATTAAACAAGCGGTTGACCACATTCGGGTCAGACACTGTCACCGCCGCAGCTGACACACCGCTCTCCTGAGTTGGCGATTGCTGCCCGGATACTTGCTCCGCTTGCACAGAAGCCTTCGCTGGCTTCCCAGTGTTCACCGAGGATTTTGAATCAGCAGCTGTGGGAATGGATGAGCTCGCCTCCAAGGCACCTGCACTTGCAGGTTTGACCGCAATCGGTTCTTCATCCGCCACTCCGGACAAGACGATAAGCCATTCTCCGAAAGTTGGACAACTGCTCAAGTCGTGACTTTCCCAAGCACGAACAAACAGTTCAGTCACTTTGGAACCCCACCATTCGTCCAGCGACCGCTTCATTACGCCATACCGTTCACATACCGTTTGCATTTCATGTTGATCAAAGTAACTTTCGCCCCACGCGCGCTGCACCAATTTCGAGTCCGACCAGCCGAGCATCTCCGCAAGGATAACCGCGCCAGCGAACCGATCCGCATAAGCGCTCCACAATCCGCTATGTATCGTGCGATGCGCAGCATATCCCGGAGAACCCGCAAGCAGGACGTCCGGGCGGTCCATTTTCGGACTGTATAGCTGTTCCACATCAACCAATTCGATTGGAGAAGTTTCTGACGACCGTTTAACTTCCGAAAAAAACGGAAGCAGTAAGTTCGGTGCCGACAAATCGCAATGCGCCAGCCCCTTTTGCTCCATACCCGAACAAATCTGAGCGAGGGATTTGGCAAGATGCAGGCTGTCTTTGCGGGTAAGCACGCGCTGATCCGCGACGATATCCAGCCAAGTGGGACCGTGTACCCAAGGCATCAGCACCGCGTAAAGCAAATCCGTATGCGCTTGAATGATTCCTCCGTTTTTTTCGGGGGTCAATACGTTGCGTTTACATACCTTAAGCCCTTGTAGCCCGCTGTAAGCCTCCAACTGTTCGGACTGATACACCATTGCAGGAATCCGATACTTCGGAAAAAACACCTTCAGCGCTTTGGCATCAAGCACATCGCCGTGCTTCAGAAAGAGCTGATACACCATCCCTTGCCTCCCCGCCTGCGCATAAGCCAGACCAGGGGCGGCTGGATGCTCGCCGACTCGATATTCGGTTTCGTTAATGATGTATGTGTCTCCTGGATTCGGCTGAAATGCCATCCCTTCCATCCTCCCGTCTACAAAACGAGCTCTACTGTGAGAAAACCTCTATCAAGGCCATTCGACGATGAGCGAACGCGTTAAAAGGTACGTTTTATCGCCATAAGGAATGTTGGTTTCGCTTAATCGGTTAACACAGAATTTAAACATTCCTTAGCGGTAAGAAAACCGGGAGTCGTTCAACGCCCGGTTGCTCTTGTCTATTCAGCTCGTCTGTACATCGCCATAAATCTATAATTAGCGCTGCTCATCCACCGTACGGAATTTCTGAGCAATGGCTTTCAGTTCTTCGCTGATGGTGTTCAACGTTTGAACGAACGATTGCATTTGCTTGTTCGCTTCTTGGAACTCTTGGAAGAAACGCTGCTTCGTCATCCCTTCCCATTGTCCTTCCATACCTTGGATCGATTGCGTCAAAGTAGATACAATTTGTTGACTTTGGTCTCCGCTTTGTCTGAATTGATTCGCTACCTGGTCAATCTGTTCCGGCGTAACTAAAATGCGACCTGCCATAATTTATCCCTCCTCTATTTCCATATGCAGTAATATGAAATATTTACTAGGAACTATTTTACATGATTGCTATTCCTATTTCGTAAGAGGCTACGGTCCTAATTCTGTTTCACCTTCTCTGCCGGCAATGAAACATCTTGTAAAATGTTTTGAAATTCTTCTTCTTCATAGTTGGAAAATCCAACGTGAGCGACTACGTCAATATCTTCATGATTGAAGAGAAATGAAAAATTCTCATCAATATAGCCTTCCGGATACACCACGCCTAAATAGTCGAACAAACGATTCGTGTTGATTTGCAACTGCTTGCGACCGTATATCATAAGCTTCTTGCTGCCCTCACGGAGCAAGACGATAGAGCCTAAAGGAAGCAATGTCTTCTCATTATGTAACTGTTCATGTTGTTCTGTATGTTTCTCCATATCGCACCTTCCCTTTCCGCGTTCTGTTGCACCTCGTCACCAAGGTCGCGTCATCGTGCAAACTAATAAAAATAGTGTATAATTAGAATGAAAGTGAGTCTTCAGACCCATCGGGTTAGCCTGGAAATAATCGACCGCTGTATAATAGAGTCCTCATCCTGGAAGCAGCTTACCTAAACCGCCGAATGTTTCAGATACTTTATCGGTGATTTTCTTTACCGTCTTCGTCGTACCGCTCTTCACCGCCTTCACACTATCCTGGACGGTGCCAGAGACTGCTTTCGCTCCTTCGGACACTTTATCAGTCACCGAATCGATAACGGTATCCACGGCATCGATAGCATGTGTCTTCAACGATTTCCCGTTAATCGTCACCTCGGATACAAGCGAGATGACTGCCCCAGTAGCTAAGCCGACGCCGGCGCCGATGATCGTCCCGGCCCCTGGCACGACAGATCCGACCCAAGCGCCTACTGCCGCACTGGCCGCCATTGTTCCGACTCCTACGGAGCCATTGACGACGGCGCTCGCTACGGCACGGCTTGTTCCGCCTGTCTCATAATCAGTAACGACAGCCGTTCCGGTATCATAGGCAAGGCCAGCATATCCCAACTTGGCGGCCATGCCCTTCAACGAGAACGCCTCTTGCACCGCAATCTTCGGATCGACGAATTTCCATACACTCGTATTGTTAGCAGCATTGCTAGCTGCGTATCGTGTTCCTAGAATGCCTTCGGATAGAGCGAACTTGGAACGCGCACCGGTAATGGTCGCATAACCATTGCCGCGCAGATTCACATTGAAGTTGCTCTGGTACATATTCAACATCCGATATCCGTCTTTTCCGTAACCGTACAGTTCTGATGTCGTAGGCTTCCAGTTCAAGCCGATGTCCGCTCCTCCGCTGCCGCCCATAGCTCGAACGGCAGAATTCGGATTGGAGATGGCACCGATGCCTGCACCGGCACCGGGCAGGATAAGGGATGTTCCGGCCAATCCCATACCTGCATATAAAGCGGTCGCCGATCCAATTCCATAGGCGCTGCCTAATATCGAATTGGTCTGCTGATCCGCAGTCTGGAATTGATCTGCTTTTATCTGCACTTGTCTGCTCAGTTCAAACAGCATCGCATGGATCTGAGACGATAACCGAGCGGCTTGCTGCCATTGTTGCATGATGGCCTCTCTAACGGAAGTCTCCCACGCCAATGATTGTAATGCTTGACTCAAAGTGGATTGAATTTGATTTAGCTGCTCCGCTGCAATCTGTAACTGACGGCTTAAAGCGCGAAGAGCATCCGGTTGAACAATAATGCGCACGGTTGTCACCTTCCTTCATCTTTCGATAGCTGCCTGTCCCACTCCAAGAACATGTTCTGGAATTGTTCTTTCGTCGTAGGGGTAGCTGTCAGCCAGTCCTCATCTCCCTTGGAGCTTTTCCGGATAAGCCAATTCGAAGATCCGCCTGCAATAAATGCTACGCCCTGAACCTCCCAGTTTTTCTTATTCCATACCAAAAACAAAAATTCGCCCTCCGAGGATCGCTGCTTCAAAGAATGAGCCAGCGCTCGCGCGCCCTCTTCTTCTCCGTCAAAGGTCATGAGCTGGCTTGTCATCTGTTCGACCGTTAAATTCGGTGCTTGCTCATACAATTTATGAAAATGTCGTTTGGAAAGCATCACCGAAGTAATATGACTTTCAGGCTGTTCAACCCACCGCATCCGTTCCATCAAGTTGCGGCATGCCTCTTCCACCGACTTGATCTCGTACAGGGTATACGTAGCTGGATGTTCCTGCAGATGAACACGTTCAATGACCAAATCGTCGGTAAAATGAAAGTAACCCTCAAATGTCTCGCTTTCATTCGCGAATTTCACCCAGCAGGATCGTTCCGCAAGCCCGGTCACCGCAATACTTGAGAATACATGCGGCGGCATCGCATATTCCACGCCATCCTGCTCTTCGATCAAATACCCTTTTTGAAGCAATGTCGCCTTGGCTTTATCCCATTCATCAGCTATCTCTTCTGATAAGTACCCGCGGAAGGGATCTTCGATTCCGAGCAATCGGTCTGAACCGATAATTCCCGTTAAAAAATACAACTCTTTGGAATCTAGCGTAATTCCTTCTCTGTGAGCTTCGTCTGTTGTTATCAATCCATGCACCCCCCATCAGACCCGTACATTCCATCGCTCGCGAATTCGTTCTGACCATGTTACTGGAGTCCACAACTCGTCATATGGAAAAGCGGCTTTTATCTTTGTAAATTTGCGTCGCATAAAGTATCCTTGACCCGGAGGCAGCATCTTCGTTCCTCCCGTACCTGCCGATTGTGATTCCGATATCGGAATACGCAGGAAAGACAAGTCATTCGCATCTATCGTACCAAATAAAAATCCGGATTGCGTCGCCTTCACATCATTGAACCAATCGACACCGAAGGTCGGGAAATCGGATGGCACGCCGACCAAGATGACATGCACATTTTTATCACGGCCCTGCCGCACGATGTCAGACAGTTGATTCTTGACTGCAAAATCCGTAATTTGTTTGCATAAATAATCGGCATCATCCATGACGAACAGCAGCGCAGGCTCTTGACCGTCTTGAGTTCGAGTCTGCACTTGCTCGTGCACCGTCTGGATCAGCAACGGGATCTCTTCTTCTCGAGTCGCACAGCCTCTCATATGCGGCAAATCTTGCAGCGCACGAAGCCCTTCGCTTCCGTATCGCGTATCCACTGCATAAATGTGCACCTGTTCCGGTGAAGCATGGTAGGCCAGCGAGAGCATCCAGCTCGCGAGAAAGGATGTCTTGCCGCTTTCCATCGGACTGGCTACTACAAAGTGTGGTCCTTCCTTCAGGTCAATGCAGAAAGGCTCCAAATCATCAGAACGTATACCTACAGGCACGTTGAATGGTTCATCTTCTTCCTTATCGCTTGGTCTATCAGCAGGATGTACCAGCTCAGACAGCTTCACGAATTCAGGAAGCGGGCGAATCGGCGGTGCCTCTTTGCCATGCCACATCGCTTTCAATGCTTTCATCTGGTTGCGAAGCTCCACGATGCGCTCCGTCTCATCCAATCCGCCAGAAGGCAGCGCCGTCTGGAACTCTAGCGGCGGAAGCGCACCCTTGACCAGCCCTCTGCCGGGAGGCAGCTGCGATGGCGCCTTCATCGGCCGGCCAACGGCAAAATAATAATCGCTCGGATCGGCCAGTTCGAAGGACACGGCGTTCGGAATATTGCTGCGCACCTTCTCGAAAATATCGGTAACCCGGTTGGCTGTAATGACGAACGTAATCGCCAGACTGCCGCCTTCTCGCAGCAAGTATTCCAATATATCATTTTCTTCCGGGTATGTCGTGCGGAAGGTCAAATACCCGTCGATAACGACTACGATGTTCGGAACCGATTCTCGCGTCACTTTCCGGTAGGAAGCAATCGTCTTGACGCCCGACTCCGATATCATTTCCTTCCGTTCTTTCACTTGATTAACAAGATAACGGAACAGTCGGTTGATCCGGTCGTCCTCTTCCATCAACATCACCGAGCCAACATGGGGCAGATGGGCAAAGTCCTTCATTATTCTGCCCATATCTACCACATAACCATGCCACTCATCCGGAGACAACTGTGTTGCGAGCGACATCAACAACGTCTGCACGAACGTGGTCTTCCCGGTGCCTGGCATACCGTATACCGCTATATGTCCTTGGTCTAAATTTATGGTTAACGCTTCTTGCCTCTGATTCATCAAATCGTCTACCAAACCGACGACTGGACGCAGTTCGGACTCTGGCATCCAGCTGGACGGAGTATCCTTCTGCATGGCAAGCACATCTGCCAGTTCGAGATGCTCCGGCAGCGGCGGCAGCCATGGTCCCTGCAGGCGTGGAATGCCAGCTCGCTTCGCCGCTTCCGCCACATGCTCGATAAATACTTGCAGCTGCTTCGGCGGCTCCTTATCCATGAAGGCAGTCGCCATCGTGTCTCCTGGAAGGAGCGGCTCTTGCTTCCCGTTGAGACGCACTTCGTTCGCATGAATGCGAAGCGACTGCTCATCTTCTCTCTTGACCAAGTAAGGAGCCCCGCTCCAGGCAAACTGCATCTCTTCAAATACCTCATCGCTGCCGACTTGGAAATAACCTCTGCCGGGATGGGTAATCCAAGCGGCATTCGGTATTTTCAGCATGTCTCGGCTGTCGCCTTCGCTCTGCACGCGCAGACAGATGCGGAAGCGGGTGTTGCTCCAAATTTTCTCGTCAACGACACCGCCCGGCTTCTGTGTCGCCAAAATCAAATGAACGCCCAACGTCCGCCCAATCGTCGCGATGCTTATCAATTCATCCATGAATTCAGGCTGGTCTTTTTTCAATTGCGCGAACTCGTCAATAATAATCACGAGATGGGGCAGCGGCTTCTCCGCCCGGTCGGCCGTCTTGTAATACTCGTCAATATGCTGCAGGTTGCCTGCATCGTTCAAGATGCGCTGCCTCCGGATCAGCTCGGCCCGCAGCGATACTTTGGCACGCTCGATCAAGCTTCCTTCCAGATTCGTTATCGTCCCCACGACATGCGGGAGATCAACGAACGTATTCGACATACCGCCACCTTTATAGTCAATCAGCATGAACGCCAGCTCATGTGGATGGAACTCGGCAGATAGCGATGCCACAAGCGATTGGAGCACCTCGCTCTTCCCCGACCCGGTCGTTCCAGCGATCAATCCGTGCGGTCCATGTCCTTTGCGCTCTATTTTATCATGCAAGTTGAGCATAATCTTCTTCCCGCCGGCCCGAACGCCGACCGGAACCGGTAAAGTATCGGGATACCGGTTGAGACGCCAACGGCCTGCTGCATCCAATTGTTCGATTTCCTTAATGCCGAGCATATCGAACAGCGTCAGCACAGTCGGTATGTCCGATGCGGACGATCGCTTTAACCGGATAGGCGCCATTAGGCGCGCAAACGCATCGGCCCTGTCGCGAGTCATACGATCTATCGCATAGACTTGATGCAGAATCCCTTCTTCTTCTGTCTTATGGGTGGAGGCGCCTCTGTCCGGCCCTACCTCTACGATGAGCTGACACTGCATAGGCAAGCGCTCCTTGCAATCTGATAGCACGATCGTGCAGCAGTCGACACGTCCCGCTTCTTCCAATAGCAGCGGAAATAACGGCTCTTCTTCAATCAATTGAGAGTCTGAGAGCAGCACAACATAACAGGGAATTTCCATCTTCTTCTGTCCGGAGGTCTGGAAGCTCTTGCGCCGATTGAGCAGACTGAATAGTTGATCAGCAAGCTGATGCGCCGTACTGCGGCGGTCAGCCATATAACGCTGCGTTCGGTCATCGTCCCACGTATGCGGCAACCAGCGCATCCCGTTCCATTCTTCTGCTTCCCGTTCGTCATAAAATGCGGCCAGCTTCACTTCGTCCGGCGAATGCCGGGTCGTCAACTGCGCTACGATGACGCGAATCGCATTCAGGACAGATTCTCTATCACCGACAACACCGACTACCTTAGACTGATATAACGGCAAGGCGATCGGCGCATCGGCCACCGTATTGAACTCAGATTCCACCTCATGCGCAGCTTCAATAAGCGGATCCCGTTCGTAGCCGTCAATCCGCGGCACTTCAATTTCAATATGAAAGGGTACATCTCCAGTGCCGATGCGAACATGCATGAAATCATCATCCAGAGGCCCGCGTTCCCACAGACTGCTATTGCGGTTCTTCACGATTTGATAGCATACATCCGGGTCTCCATGGATTCCATGCATCGCCTTCAACTGCTCGTGCTGCTTCTCTGTCAATTCGGAACGGTGCTTATCCAACTGTGCGCGGTACATCTGGTTCCGTTCGAACTTTCTGCGTTCATACCCCTTCTTATTGCTTAAGTACATAAAGAATGGGAGAGTATACGAAGTTAACATCATGATGATAGTAATCATCTGAAACATCAAATAATTGCTGTTGCCCAACTTGCCGGACATCGACATATATATGTAAAATCCGATGCTGACGACCGTCATGACAATAGGGATAATAATCGTGATCATCGCAAACGTCGGGCGTGACGGCTCAGCAGGCGGTCTTAATATTTCGAGTTTCTCTTTAGGTAACGTAGGTTTAATTCTAGGTGACCTCTGATACATCACGTTCACTAAGAACAACTCCTCGTTTCAATCACTAATTATTCGCTTACCTGCCCCTTCTCATCTTGAAACAGCAACCTCCGCCCATATGCGGGCACAGATTCTGCCGTGGTAGAGAAAGCACGCTGTAAGCGGACAAATGCGCCTTCCCGAAGTCCCGCTTCCATAAGACGCTGTTGTTCTTGGACGACGAACCATAACCCTTCCGGTTGCTTCGCTTCCAATATGTATTGTACATGATTCTTAGGGGCTTCCCCATATAGCTTCAATCCGAGGATTGCTTTCAATTGAAGTCCCGTGCTTTCATCCGGCACCTCGATGTCAAACCACTCTTGCCCCTGCCTTCCGGCGGTGACCGTCAGCATCATCGACCCTTCCCATCCTTTCCATGTCTGACTTATGATGATGATCGTAGAGCGAGTGTACTATTTTCTATGAAATACTTTAGCACTGTTTGATTGCTTATATCAATACGAGACGGCTTCTCGTCTTCTTACGATTGTAACAGAAGTGAAACGAGCTGTACTCCTATATTGTATATATTGGAATTGGTCCTTTTCAATATGTCTTGAGGCTTGTTTGTGCCGGAAGTCACAATTTTCTTACAAACAGCAAAACACCACACCCCCAGATTTCCCGCTTCAGGGAACCCAGAGGTGTGGTTGGCCGAAACACAGCTTTTACATCGGCATGCTTGCTTTTCATTTAAAGTTCGTAATTCAAAGGTCACTAAAAGGGGGCTTTTTGAACAACCTTTTTAAAATTCACTTGAGCGGTAATCGAACGGATCAATCTGTTTCAGCACGCTTAATTCCCGCGCAGTCGGCATAGGGGTGAAGCGAATGTCGTCGTACTTCACTTCGAAGCCGGTGTTCTGCACAACCACCTCCAATGAGGAGGTCGGATGAATACTTTCCAGCATCAATGCTCCGTCCTTCATCGCGAATACGCACAGAGGGGTTACAATCCTCCACACATTGCCCCGTGTCGTCACAAAATCAACCTTTTCCACAAAAGTGCGCCGGTCGTGCTTCGTCCGCCAAATAATCGCTTTCTTCGCGGTCGGTATGAGCACGGCGCTTCCGGCTCCGCCGGGCAATCTGACCTTCGGCTTATGGTAGTCTCCAATGACGGAGGCATTCACATTGCCCCGCGCATCGAACTGCACGCCGCCCAGAAAGGCAACATCCAGCCCTCCGCGCATCGACAGGTCGAACACCTGCTCAAGAGGAAAATAAGCTTCTGCGCTGGCAAGCAAATCCGCGCCCGCAGAAGAATACGATGCTTTCTTGATCGAGGAAGGGTTGACACCTCCCGGAATGTTAAGATGGACCAGATTCGGCGCATGCAAATGCCGGGCCAGCATCATTGCTACCATCGGCATTTGCGAAGAGACGCCGTGAAACACCGTCTCTCCGTCTTGGAGCATACGGGCAATCGCACATATCATAATGTCACTCACTCTTGCTTGATTCGCCGTGTTCACCAATTACCACCTGCCCTTGTCCCGCTTCGATCCTTACTTTCGTAAGCTTGCACATACTGTTCAATTTCGTCTGCCGTCTTCATTTTCACAAACTGTTCCAGCATTTTGAAGTCTGCTTCATAGCTCTTCTCGCAGGAGCACGGTGCGGCACCCCGCGGAACCGGAACGACCGCTTGCACCAGAAAATGGGGAATGTCCACATTGTCGGGACGCATTCTCATTTTGCTCTTCGGAACAATTTTCTCGGTCGTCAAAATGACTTTCTTGGCTGCTCGACTCATCAGTACATCCTCGAACTTCGGGCCGGTAATAATGGCATTGCCATCCTCATCGCATTCCTGTACATGCAGCACTGCCACATCTGGAACGATGGCGCGTACTACCGTAACCGGCTCATCGCCGAACGGATTCGCGATGACTTGAAAGTAATCGTTAGCCTCGATTAAATCTCCCGTTTTCAATCCCGCCACAGGCATAAAAGGCGCGCCTGAGGCTGCGGCCCGCAGCGCGCAGATGACCGTATAGCAAGCATGCTCATGGCCTTGCACTTCGCCTCTTTCCACAGCTTTACGGTAATGCATGGCCAGACCGAATTCGGTTTCATAGCTGACAAATCCCGCATCGACCGACTGAACGCAGCCTGCTGCACACAGCAAATCGATGTCATGCGCACCCGCTGTCTTCACGAGACGCAAGCGGCGTTTTTTTTGTCTGACCAGCTCGCGGACCATCGCCATCGGCGCACGGTGGAGCACATTGCCGCCGAGAGCTACGGTGGCGCCGTCGCGCACTAGGGCGGAAGCTTCTTGAAGATTCATTAATTTTCGATTCATTCTGTCACCACCTATTTGATAGCATTACACGCAATATGAACAGCATCCCATACTCCAGCGAACGGCGGCGCATAACACAAGTCAACCATTCCCATCTCAGCTGCAGTCATACGGTTATGGATAGCAACGGCCAAAATATCGATGCGGAGCACGACCCCTTTCTCACCGATGCCTTGTGCTCCGAGCAAAACGCCCGTTCTCTTCTCATAGATGAGCTTCAAGTGGATCGGCGTCGGGTCAGGGTAATATTTGGGATGGTCGGCAGCACTTACCCATACTGTGCCATAGTCAATCGCAAGCCGCTTCGCATCCTCTTCCGCCATGCCGGTGCGGCCGAGCTCTAGACCAAGCACTTTAATTGCGGCGCTGCCGAGCGTGCCAATGAACTTCTCGTGCTTGCCGAGCAGGTTCACTCCGGTAATGCGTCCGCATTTGTTCGCCGTCGTGCCGAGCGGAATATATGTGTTCTCTTCCATGACGCGGCTGTATACTTCAGCGCAATCCCCCGCTGCATAAATGTCTTCCACGCTCGTTCTCATCTCGCGATCGATGATGACAGCGCCGTTGCGGGCCACACGTATATCCGTACCTTTGACAAATCCGGTCGCCGGCTTGACGCCGACGGATAGAATGACCAAGTCCGCAGGATACGTCCCTTTATCCGTGCATATGCCTGAGACTCGATCCGTCCCGGTAATTTCTTCTACTTTTTCCCCAGTATTCAAGCTAACGCCTTTCGCCAGTAATTCCTGAGAAGCGATATCGGTAAGTTCTTGATCAAACGTCTTGAGAATGCGGTCGCCAAGCTCGACGACCCGAACCCGTTTACCGAGCTCGACCATCGCCTCGGCCACTTCGATGCCAATATAACCACCGCCAACGATAACCACATCCTGAATGTCCGGCGAAGTTATCTTTTCCTTCAACGCAATGCCGTCTTCCAGTGTCTTCAGCACATGCACGCCTGGCAGTTCCTTGCCTGGCAGCGGTGGCACGACAGGGACAGTTCCGGTTGCAATCATCAATTTGTCGTAATGGTCCAAAAACACTTTGTTCTTTTCTAAATCCTTGACCATAATCCGCTTGGACTCGGGAACGAGCTTAATCACCTCGTGCCGCAGGCGGGTGTGAATTCCTGCTTGCTCGAATTGTTCGCGTGTACGCGCAATCATTTTCCGGTAATCATCGTTGGCGCCCGACACGTAGTAAGGCAGGCCACAAGCGCCGTAAGACAAAAAGCGGCCTTTTTCATACACAATGACTTCCGCATCCGGATCGGTGCGTTTAATTTTGGATGCGGCCGACATGCCTGCCGCAACACCGCCGATAATGATGATTTTCATATCAGCTTCCTCCTTCCTGCAAGGCAATAATCCTCGCCTCGGCTCGCTTCAGAGCCGCTTCTGCGCTCCGCAGCCCTTGAAACGCTTCAAATATCTCCTGATACAGCACGCCCATCACTTCGCCTGCCCGCACCAGCGAGGGCAGAGGCTGCGCATATTGCTGCAGCATACTGAGATGAGCATCGTACCACGAATGCTTGTCTCCATCACTATCGTACGTGGATTGCCGCACAGGCGATCCCGCATAGGTGCCGATAATCCGATCCGCTTCCTTGGAGGAAAGATACCGCAGCAGCGCATTGGCTTCGTCCTGCTTCAACACTTTCAAAGATTCGCTCATCTTTCCCCTCCGTTCTTGATCACAAGTGCCGTGTGGCGGAAAATACAGGCTCGTTGTCAATAATGCCGACGACAAGCGCGTCAATCGGCGCAGGCTTTGCGAGCGCTTGCTGTATATTGGCGCCCTCAGACACGAGCACCAGTTGGTCCGTGCCCGCTCCGATCGTATCGGCAGCGACAATATACGTTTTTTGCTCGGTATAACACAGTTCAATGATAAGAAGTTTGTATCCTTGAAGCCCATCATATTTGCGAGTGGATACCATGTTCCCCACCACTTTGCCTATCTTCATCGCCATGAGCCTCACTTTCACCGTAGGATTTCGAGTGTATCCCCCTGCTTGATGCCAAAAGCGTTAGAATCATCTGTATCGATGTGCATTTCCAATGCATAATCAGCGCGCACTTTAATCGAGACACAGTCCATAATCCCGCCCTTTTCACCGGTTACCTTCACTTGAACCTTCTGTCCATGCGTAACACCGTATGCTCTGGCATCATCAGGCGTCATATGAATATGGCGTTCGGCTACAATGCATCCTTGCTCCAGTGTGACAGTGCCGTTCGGACCGGCAAGCTGCAGGCCGGGAGAGCCTTCAATCCGGCCCGATTCCCTTACCGGCGGATGAACGCCCAACTTGCGCGCTTCACTTGCCGCAATTTCAATTTGCGTGTTTTTACGGAACGGGCCCAAGATGCGCACATTCTCGATCATTCCTTTTGGACCGATGAGCGTAACTTTCTCGTTCGCTGCAAATTGCCCCGGCTGGGATATATCTTTAAATTTGGTTAACGGCTTGTCTTTGCCAAACAGCAGTTCCATATGCTCTGCCGACACGTGCACATGTCTCGCAGAGACGCCGACCGGTACGAGATTCAGAGGCTCCCGGGCGGGAGCCAAGTCGTACCGTTGCAATTCTTCCATTATTAATTGAGTAATGTAGTCCGTTAATTCCTTATTAACCTGTTCCGTCATGTTCATCACCGCTGTCATTTCATTGATGGCAGAATCTTAGCAATATCTTCGTGTGGCCTCGGGATGACGTGAACGGCCACCAGCTCCCCAACTCTTTGTACCGCTTCCGCTCCGACCTCTATCGCCGCTTTGACGGCGCCGACTTCCCCTTTAACCATGATGGTTACCAGTCCGGAGCCAATTTTCTCTGTACCGACGATTTCCACGTTGGCCGCTTTTAGCATCGCGTCCGCCGCCTCAATGGCCGCCGTCAATCCTCTTGTTTCAATCATGCCCAGTGATTCATTCATGTGCGGCTTCCTCCTCTACGAGATTGGTTAGGATGAACGGTTCGTTCCTGATTATTTCAAGCAGGGCAGTATTTTGGCCACATCGCTATGCGGTCTCGGAATGACGTGCGCTGCCACCAGCTCCCCTAGCCGCTGTACGGCTTCCGCGCCGACTTCCGTAGCGGCTTTGACTGCTCCGACATCTCCCCGGACAATAATCGTAACGAGTCCAGAACCGATTTTCTCCGTACCGACGATTTCCACATTGGCCGCCTTCAGCATCGCATCCGCCGCTTCAATCGCCGCCGTTAACCCTCTTGTCTCAATGATTCCCAATGATTCGTTCATCTGAAAAACCTCCTTCGGAAGTTGAGTTTCGATTTCCTTATTTGACTGTAGAGAGAAGCTTGGCCACATCGCTATGCGGGCGTGGAATAACATGAACTGCTACCAATTCACCTACACGCTGCGCCGCTTCTGCTCCGACTTCAGCCGCTGCCTTAACCGCACCTACATCTCCTTGCACCATAACGGATACGAGTCCGGAACCGATTTTCTCGGTGCCCACAATTTCCACATTCGCCGCTTTCAGCATCGCATCTGCCGCTTCAATCGCCGCCGTTAATCCTCTTGTTTCTACAATAGCTAATGACTGGTTCATTTCATTTTTCCTCCTTCATGTTCTTCTTCTCCGACGCAGCCGGCCGGGAAGCTTTTGATTTCGTGTTTGGTTTCGCATCCATCTCATCCGTCTTGCTGGACGAAGCCGTAATATTCTCGTTGCCAGCAACGTCCGGCTGCGCTTGCTGCCGCTCCACCGCCATCTTCTGTTCCTTCGGCAGCGCCATCTCTTCAGCTGCCATCTTATCCAGCTCCTGCCCCGAAGAAGGCACGATAAACTTCATAATTTCAGCGTGAGGCTTCAATATGACGGCTGCGTTAGCAAGCGGATTGTCGGCTTTGCCGGCGCATACCGCCTCGGCCGCTTCCACCGCCGCCTTCACATTGGCAATATCGCCGCCTACTACGACCGTTACCAGCTTCCCGCCCAAATAGTTCTCACTTGCCAACCACTCCACCTGGGCCGCTTTGCTCATCGCATCGGTCATTTCCAGTGCGGTCGCAAAATAACGGGCTTCAATCACGCCTATCGCATCGTAAGACATCATGGTGTTCCCTCCGTTCCATCACGCGGCAACAGCTGCCCGATTCCATCGTCAGGATTGTTGATGATATGGACGGCTACAAGCTCCCCCGTATTCTGGGCTTCAAGCGCTCCGATGTCGAGTGCGGCTTGAACGGAATCCAGCTTTCCTTGAATGAGCACCGTCACTATGCCCGATCCTGATTTTTCAAAGCCTAATACGGTTACATAAGCGCATTTCACCATCATATCCGCAGCGCGAAAGGCCGGTGTCATGCCGATCGTTTCAATCATGCCAAGGGATTCTTTCATGCCGCCCCCCCAATAGTGCTTCTTCACACACTCTATTTCACGGATATTTTGCCTTGCGTCATTAAAGAGGCAATTCCCGCGCTGCCCGACGTAATGCATTTCGTGATTACTTGGTCATCGCGCAAATATGACAACGCCTCTTCCCGCGCTACAGCGAGCGCCGTCTGCACGTGACTGACGGTTCCGCTGAACTTCACTTGAATCATGACCGGAATGGAAGCCGGCATGTCATCGGGCGGGTTGTTCGCATCAATACCGTGAATGTGCACATCGGCCGCCTTGCAAGCTTTGTCCATAACGGCCAAGGCTACGCTGTACCCCTGAACCTCTAAAAATCCCAATGCTTTGCCGTCTGTCATCGTCATCTACCTCTCTTGCCGGATTCAACGTTCCGCAAGAACGCACCGCTTCTTTCTCGTGAAGGTACGAGCTGATGTCAGACCTTCGCCCGTCGGACCTGCGATCGTCATCGTCGTACAGCCCTCTCCGCCAGCGCCGACACCAGCCAGAGACGAAGCGTTCTTCACAAAGATCGTCGTGCCGATCGCGCGCTCAAATGCAGCGAAGTTAGCTACATTGGTGGAATGCATCAGCGCGGTATGCCGATTGCCATGCTCCGCCTCTACAGCCAAGCGAATCGCTTCATCCAGATCACTCACCCGTACGATTGGCAATACCGGCATCATCTGCTCCAATTGCACGAACGGATGGTCGAAGTCGACTTCGCAAATAAGGAGCTTCACTTCTTTTTCAGGTGTAACGCCGATTTTCTCTAAAAATAAAGCCGCATCCTTACCGATCCACTCTTTCACGGTGTGGTATTCACGCTTCATATCCAGTGAGCAGCCGCCTGCCGTCTCGTTCACGTTCGCTTCCAATGCGAAGCTCATCACCTGTTCGAGCTCGCGGTCGTCCAATCGATATGCCCCGTGATTCAACATGTGGAATAGGAGATCGTCAGCCACTTTGTCAACGACGAACACTTCCTTCTCCGCAATGCATAAAATGTTGTTCTCGAAGGACGCCCCTGCAATAATCTCTTTCGCCGCCCGTTCTATGTTAGCGGTTTCATCAACAATAACAGGAGGATTGCCTGCGCCTGCGCCAATCGCTTTTTTGCCGGAACGAAGCAACGCTCTTACCAACCCGGGACCTCCCGTGCCGACGAGCAGTTGAACCTTCGGCGATTGTGTGATCGCATCCAGCGTTTCTTTGGTCGGCTCCTTCACCATCGTCACCAGATGCTCCGGTCCGCCTGCTTCCTGGACCGCCCGGTTTATCATTTTTACCGCGTAAGCGCAACAAGCTTTGGAGGATGGGTGGACATTGTATACGACTGCATTGCCCGCAGCAAGCATCCCGATGGCGTTATTGATAACCGTCTCTACTGAGTTCGTCACTGGAGTTACGGCCCCGATTACGCCAAACGGCCCATCCTTCACCAACGTAAGCCCATTATCTCCAGAAAACGCTTTCGTTTCCAAATCCTCTGTGCCAGGCGTTTTGAGAGCGGTTAACTCTAACTTGGCGATTTTATCCTCATAACGTCCGAGCTTCGTTTCTTTCAATACCATGCTTGCCAATGTTTCCTTATGCTCGAGCGTCGCTTTGCGAATGGCGGCAATAAAGCGCTCCCGATCCTGCATACTGAAATGGTGAGCGTATGCTCTCTGAGCCTGATAAGCAGCAGCTATCGCCGCTTCCGCCTCATCGAACACTCCGTAATCGCCGTTGCTCCGCACAGGCGCAGCGGCCACAGGTGCTGATTCAGGCTTTGCCTGTCCGGTTGCCGCGTCATCTGCAGCTTGCGCGCCGGGCAGATTTTGCTCGATATTTTTCAACACGCCCTGAATAATGTTCTGGATGTCCGTTTCCGTCAACTTGATGCTCAATCTCGTTCACCCCTTCAATTGCAGCTTCTGCAACACTTGTTCCGTCACTTTAGCAACAATTTGATTGACGAGGTCCGCTTTATCCGCTTCGCTCGGAATTTGTGTTTCCTCACGGCTGCGCACATCGGTCCGAACCGGCTTGCAGCTTGGCGTTCCCCCGCTATGAATTCCCATCTTCTTGCGAATTTCGATTAAATCGGATACTTGGCTGCAATTCAATTCATTCGCTTGTTCAATGATTTTTCCGGAATACATCAGCATGAGCGCGTAATGTTCCAACGACTCGAGGCGGTAATAAGCTTCCACAATATCTTTGCCCCAAGTCAGCGCGCCGTGATTCGCCAACAACACCGCGTTGTAGTCCTTGCAGTACGGAGCAATCGAGTCCGGCACTTCCTGCGTTCCCGGTGTCGCATATGGAGCGACCGGAACTTTCCCCAGAATAACAACTGCCTCTGGCGAAACGGCCTGATCCAAATCGATGCCCGCAATCGCAAACGATGTCGCCACTGGCGGGTGTGCGTGAGTAACAGCCTGAACGTCAGGATTTTCTGCGTATACCCGCAGATGCATCTTGATCTCGGAGGAAGGCTTGCGGTTGCCGGCTAGCACCTTGCCGTTCAAATCCATCTTGACGAGCATGTCCGGCGTCATGAACCCTTTGCTCACCCCAGTCGGCGTGGCCCATATCGTGTTGGGGCCTGTTTTTACGGTAATGTTCCCGTCGTTAGCGGCCACGAAATTTTTGAGGTACATTCTTCTGCCCATTTCGCATATCATCTTTTTCGCTTCAAAATCAGAATAGTACGTTGTCTTTTTAAGCACGATGTCACCTCCTGTGTGATGCCTTATATGTGTGTCTTTATGTCATTTATTTTCCTACTTGTTACGTTGTTTGTCAATGATTTATTTTGACTTTTATTGTTTCTTGTTTGTTTTGTTGAATAAACTTTTAAGAACTATCTCTTTTTTGTTATTTTTAAGTTTGAATGTTATACTATTAGTGTATAAACAACATCCAAACCACAAAAACCACATCTATTTTTGGTAGTGAAGTGTGATATACTTATTAAAACCAATAAAATGTATGTGTTTTAGGAGCGAATTTGTGCAATGTTACCAGTAGCGAGAAAAGCCAAAATTAAAGAGATTATTATGGAAGAGAAAAGCGTGACCGTTGCCGCGCTTACTTCTTTGTTCAGCGTGACGGAGGAAACGATCCGCCGCGACCTGAAGCAGTTAGAGGACGAAGGCATCCTGACACGCACTTATGGCGGAGCCTATGTTCCAGACGGGGTGCAAAATGATGTGAACGTGAATTTGCGGGAGCACATCCATGTCGACGGCAAGAAGCGCATTGCCGCAAAATGCGCTGAATTCATCGGCAACGGCGACTCTATCTTCTTGGATGCTTCCACCACGTCGTTGTATATTGCGCAGCAATTGGAGGATAAGCGGATAACCGTCGTCACCAATTCGATTAAGATTGTCAACGCTCTAATCGACAACAAGAATGTCCATTTGGTCATCATCGGCGGCGGCATCTCCTCCAGTTCCATGTCCGCTCTCGGACGCAACGCCGAATTGAACATGAACAGTTATTTTTTCGATTTGGCCTTTATCTCCTGCCGATCCGTCAGCATGCAGCATGGCATTACCGATTCGAACGAGCAGCAGGCGGAGGTGCGCCGGCTGGCCGTCGAGCGCGCCAACAAAGTCCATCTCGTGGCGGATATTACGAAGTTCGACCGCACTTCCTTTGCCAGCATCTGCGACCTCGATAATATTCATACGATCGTTACCGACAAGAAGCTGGGAGAAGCATGGCATGAATTTTTGAATACGCACAACATTGCCCTGCACGAGTGCATCTGATTGCCTGAGCAACACGACAAAGGCTGCATCGCCGCAATTCACGGGCGAGCAGCCTTTTTTATTAATGATTGGGATGTCCATTTACAGAGCATTTTAGCTATAGGAGAAAATTTTAATAAATTGAAGAGTTATGGGAACACCTTTTTCTGGAGCTTCATCTATTGTGAGGACTCCTTCGGATACTTTATACACAATAAGCGGTTGTAACATTCCGTTTATAAATAGATTCACGTAAGATACAGTGGCTGGATTCAGTATCCCTGTGCTCCCGAATTGAATTAGCTCATCCTGATTCGTGTAAGTATTCTTAACGCCATCTGAAACCGTAATGTATTGGAAGGTTTCGACCTTAAGAACCCCGGTTGTAGGTGGGGGTGGAGGTGGAGGGACGGGAAAGAGGACGGAGCAATCCTGTGGAGGGAAAATTGTATTGCATGGCAGTGTGGAAGACGTTTCAACATAGCTGAACTTTAGATTGCGATCCCACGGTTTCGCCGTTATCCGAATCACATTGCTTACCTCATTCACCTTTAAGATTCACCTCCTACCAGTCACTAAATTGTTTATTGACCAATTCAATTTCTCATAGCACTTCATGATATGCACGTTCAACTGTTCTGTTCCCGCCTGTATGCAGGTTTATAAATAAAAAGGCTGCCCTAGAGTAGAAGCCTACCTCTAGTACAGCCCTTGTCCAACAGTAATTCACACAACAACGATTACGGGAGTGCCACATCCTATTCCAACGATATTTTCAACACGATTACGTTACAACAAATTCCACAGTAACTGGGGTAGCAGGGTCAAGTACATCTCCACCCGGTATTGTCAACGTTGTTGCGGTTGCTGTTGAAGTACTAGCTAATTGGAGCACACCATTAATACTAAGGTTGTAGAAGGCAGGTGAGGCAGGGAATGCAGTTGCAGCCGCGCCTGTATCATCTGTAAATGCTGTAGCTGCAATCGCAAATGTGGCCCCCGCTCCCGTACCTGCTCCTATAGTGGATACAAATCTTCTGCCCGCAATAAACGGTTTGATAATTGCCATATCATAACAACTCCTATTTACTATTTTAGCTCTACACAAATCATCAATTATCTGACGACTTGTATGTTATATTAAATGCAAATACTTTAAGAGATGTCACTATATTTGACATGGTAAAATGATATATTTTCATTTAAAAGCTGGTTGAAACAAAAGGATAAGGATAACTTCCCAACTTTCAGCCCGGTTCACTGCAAAGAAGCCCAGCTCATTTGCAGTGAGCCGGGCTTTGTTCGTATGATGCGCTGATTCGTCCTATTCTTTGTCTTTCTTCGCGAACATGGCAAGGAGGCTATCCGCGAACGGCGGATAAGCAATGCCGTTCTGCGTAATGATCGCCGTAATATGCTCGTGATCCGTCACATCAAAGCACGGGTTATATACGTTGACACCTTCCGGCGCCATCGGTTTTTCATACCATTTGCTCGTTATTTCTTCATCCGGTCTTAATTCGATATGGATATCGTCGCCCGTAGCGCACTGCAAATCGACCGTAGACAACGGCGCACAGACGTAGAACGGGATGCCGTAATGCTTCGCCAAAATCGCCACCGCCGACGTCCCGATCTTATTCGCGGTGTCTCCATTAGCAGCTACCCGGTCACAGCCGACCAGAACGGCCTGAATCTTGCCTTCTTTCATGACAATGGAAGACATATTGTCGCAGATGAGCGTCACATCGATGCCCGCTTCATGAAGCTCCCACGCTGTCAAGCGCGCGCCTTGCAGCAAAGGTCTCGTCTCATCGGCATACACCTTAAAACGGTATCCTTGCTCTTCTCCCAAATAGATGGGCGCCAGCGCGGTGCCGTATTTTGCCGTAGCGATCGCCCCCGCGTTGCAATGGGTCAGTATGCCCCATCCCGGCTGCAGCAGTGACAAGGCGTATTCGCCAATTTGCTCGCACACCTGCTCATCTTCAGCACGAATCGCTTCCGATTCCTGTCTCAGCGCTTCTTTAATCTCGCTTACACTTTTGCCTTGCTCTTGCTTGAAGCGTGCTTCCATCCTATCCAACGCCCAGAACAAGTTTACAGCCGTCGGACGGGACGATCCCAAATACTCTTTTACCCGTTTAAAATCGTCAGCCATTTCTTCATATGTCGCCGCAGCCGAAGCCTTGACGCCCAAATACATGCCGTATCCTGCCGCAATGCCAATGGCCGGAGCGCCGCGCACCTTCAAATGGTAGATCGCGTCCCAAATATCCTTCAATTCTTTCAGTTGCAAAAATACTTTCTCATTGGGCAATAAGGTCTGGTCCAAGATGACCAGCGTGTCGTTCGCATCATCCAAAGTTACCGATTGAATCATTGTGGCAGTCATGTTGTTATCTCCCATCGTCTCATAACCTCCTTATCTGCTGTAAACCTCGCCGGCTGCTGCAATCACCTTAACAAAGTCAGCTCCGCCTTTCATGTTGTTTCTCTCCATAATGAACCGCTTGCCCATGACGATGCACATCTTCTCCGCCCGCGCTCTCGCGGCATGGTCCGCAATGGAGGTGATGTCCTTCACATGAGCAAGACCCAACGTCCTGCGGCACAACTCTAGCCCTGCAACGCCTGCCGTATCCCGCAAGATCATTTCGAGATAATATTGATCAAAGCCTTTGTAAGCAGCGCATTTGTCCGTTGCGGAAGCTGCCCACGTTTCCAGAAACTTCTCTTTAAATAAATCAATAATATCTTGAATTGTGGAAATGAGCCAGTCTTTTTGCCGTTCCTTCTCCGCCCCTTCCTCCATCACGCTGTCCGCATTGACATAGGCAAAGATAAGATTGGCAATGACATTACCCACATCATAGCCAGCCGGTCCGTAGAAAGCGAATTCAGGATCAATGACTTTGGTCGAATCTGGCTTCACAAAGATGGAACCCGTATGCAAGTCGCCATGAATGAGTGACTGGGCGTTGCTCATGAATTCGAACTTCAGCTTCGCCGTCTCCAGGAGCAGCGCTTCGTCCTCCCATAGGTATTCCTTTACAAACGGGAGCAACGGCGCAAACACATCATTCCGCGGACAATCATAGAATGGCTCCGTATATACTAAATCTTCGGTAATTTCACACAAATCCGGATTAATGAAATCTTTGACTTGCTGTTTCTTCGCTTTATGATTCAGGACAACGTCCGTCGTCAGCAGCAGCGTATTGACCATAAAGGTCGAGATATGCTCCGCAAGAAGCGGGAACTGCTTATGCTTCAGCAAAGCGGTGCGCAATATTTCATGGTCGGACAAGTCCTCCATGACGCAGCAGTTCATGACGGCATCATATTTGTATATTTGCGGCACAAGCCCAGGAGCCAGATCATATTCGATTTTCAAAATCTCGCTCTCTATCCGGTTGCGGTCTGGCGATACTTTGAACTCATCCGAGATGCGGGCGACCGGACCGGCCTGCTTAATGATAAGCGACTGCTGCGTATTTTCATCGACGACCCGGAATACGTAATTCAAGTTTCCGTCCCCGATTTCCTTGCATGACAGTACGGCATCCTGAGCAAAGTAATCCAGCTGGCTCATCGCATAATTAATAACATTGCTTTCTTTCATCGTGAAATAATTATTGAAATCGTTCATCTCTATCTCCTCCTACAACCGTTATTTCTGTTTGTAATAGGTTAAAGCTAGCGCAAATGCAAGTACGGTTCCCTTCACGATGTCCATTGCATAATAAGGAACAGACATCATAACGAGACCGTTCTGCAGTATACCGATGAGAATCGCCCCGACGAATGTTCCGAACGCATTCGGTCTGCCTGCGCCGGCTACGGAAAAACCGATGTATGCCGCCGCAACTGCATCCATCAAATACGGCGCGCCCGCATTGACCTCAGCCGTCATGACACGTGATGCCAACATAATGCCGCCAACCGCCGCAAAGCCGGCCGATAGCACATAAGCAAGCACACGATATTTGTTGACAGGAATCCCTGACAGCTTGGCTGCCTCCATATTTCCTCCGATTACATACATGTAACGGCCGTGCTTCGTGTAATTCAGGAAAATATGAACGACGACAACGACGACTAGCATAATGATAATAATCCACGGCACTTGGCCGATTTTCGAGAAGAACGCACTGATTTGCCCTTGAGCGAAGGTGCCATCCGGCATAACCATGTTCTGCGATACCGTCGCCCCTCTCGTATAGGTGAGCGCAACCCCTTGAATGATGAACATCGTCGCCAGAGTCATCAGCATATCCGGAATTTTCATTTTGACAATCATGAAAGAGTTCAGAAGCCCCGCAAGGAGACAGACCGCAATGGCAATAATAATGCCGATGAATGAATTTTGCGAATGCCAGACAAACATGGAGATGACGACAGCGTTAGCCAGTGAAGCTACGGAGCCGACCGACAAGTCGAAGCCGCCCACTGACAATGAAATCGTGATCCCGATGGAAATGATCGTAACAATAGATATCGAACGCAAAATGTTAATGATATTAGAAGGCATTAGAAAGCTGCTGGACATCGTGCCGAACACGGCGATTAGAATTAAAATCGTTACAATCGTCCCGTATTTATATAAAAAATCAAAGAAATCGAAAGACTTGGCCGCCTTCAATTGACGCTGTTGACCTGTGCTCATGCTACTTTCCTCCCGTCGAGTAGAACAATAATTCTTCTTCGTTGGTAGCGCTCGTCTGGAGCTCCTTCACGATCTCGCCATCGTACAGCACGTATACGCGATCGGTAATGCCGACGATTTCCGACAGCTCGCAGGAAGCATAAATAATGCTTTTCCCCTGCTGCGCCAATTGTGAAATGAGTTTAAAAATGTCTTTTTTCGCCCCGACGTCAACGCCTTTGGTCGGTTCATCGAAAATGTAAACTTCCGCTTCGGTCGTCAGCCATTTTCCAATCGCCACTTTTTGTTGATTTCCGCCCGACAAATTTTTAACTTTTGCCTGTTCGTTCGGTGTCTTGATGCCCAGACCTTGAATGAGCTGCTGAGCCTCTTTTTTTTCTTTACCGAACTGCAGAAATGTGCTGTAAGCGCAAAACTTCGACAGATTGGCAACCGTCAAATTGCTAACAACCGATTCAAGCACGAGTATGCCTTCCTTGCGCCGTTCCTCCGGCACGAGGGCAAGACCTTGCTTCACGGCATCATTACAATTTCGAATGGAAAGCTTCCGCTTCTGAAGCACGCGCTCGCCAGACACGACGCGCGACGCACCGAAGAGCGCTTTGCACAGTTCCGTCTTGCCGGCCCCTACAAGTCCTGCGAGACCGATGATTTCACCTTTCCGTACATAAAAATCGATGTTTCTGAGCTTATCGCTGTCCGACAGGCCTTTCACTTCAAAGTTCGTTTCTCCGATTTCAATCGGTACTTTCGGAAATTGATCATCTAATTTTTTACCGAGCATGTACTCCACAATGTCGTTTTGATTTGTGTCTGCAATCCGCTTTTTAATGACGAATTCTCC
Source organism: Paenibacillus sp. OSY-SE (assembly GCF_000283315.1). Lineage (NCBI taxonomy): Bacteria > Bacillati > Bacillota > Bacilli > Caryophanales > Paenibacillaceae > Paenibacillus > Paenibacillus sp. OSY-SE. The sequence continues at coordinate 146,652 of NZ_ALKF01000201.1, forward strand.
ATCCCGCATTACCGTAATGTCATCGCATATTTCAAACAACTCTGGCAGACGGTGCGAAATAAAAATGACGCCGACATTATTTTTCTTCAAATCTCTCACAATGCGGAATAGCTCTTCCGTTTCAGCATGGCTGAGTGGAGCGGTCGGCTCGTCTAGAATAAGGAATCGGCACTCCTTCGTTATCGCTCGCGCGATCAAAATCATTTGTTTCTCTGCCAGCGTCAGCTCACTGACTAGTTTTTTCGTCGATACCTTTACGTTCATGCGCTCGAGTGTCGCCTTGGCATTGCTGTGTATGCGTTTCCAGTTCATCCATTGCCTTTTCCCCATATCGTTGACCGTATCGTCTAGCATAATATTTTCGCCAACGGTCAAATAAGGAATAAGTGCCGTATCTACTTCCTGATACACGATTTGGATTCCCAAGTCTTTGGCATCTTTCGGCGAACGGATATGCACCGCTTGGCCGTCGATCCATATTGCTCCCGTGTAATGGTTATAAGCTCCAGACAACACCTTCATCAACGTCGACTTACCCGCCCCGTTCGCACCGATGAGAGCATGGGAGGTTCCGCTCTCCGTTGTAAAATCTACGTTGTTTAGCGCTTTCACACCCGGGAACTCGATGGTAACCTGCTTCATATCCAGGCGAATCGCTTGCTGCTCAATCATCTCTCCACCTCCTGTACGGATTCGGGAGGGTAAGCGTTGTCAATTACGTATCTAACGATTGTGCACGCTTGAACGCTTCCCTCCGTCACCTTTCTATTTGGATATGTACGCTTCCTTAAGCGCTTGCATCCAGCTTTCGTCAAAATCTTTGCTTACTCCCCAGCCCGGGATAATCGTGCTAAGGCTTTCCATGTTCACTGTTTCCCCTGCGGAGTTCAATTGCACTTGCGTAATCATCGTCGGCTTCAAATCAAACTTTTGTGGTGTTTCCTCGCCTGCAATCTTCTTGGCGATAAGACGCATGTTGACGGCACCAATGACTTTCGGATCCACGGCAGCAGTCGCTACCCACGGACTCTTCTCTTCTTGCATCAGCTGCAAATCGGCGTTCGAGACGTCAATGCCGTATATTTTGATTTCGTCCCGCCCTGCTTCCTTCACGGCCCGTGCCGCTCCGATAGCGAATGCGTCCCATGTAGCGAAGATAGCGTCAATTTCACCTTTTCCGTGCTTGGTCAGCATCGCGGATACAGCGTTCTGCGTCTGTACAGATGTGTCGGATGCCGCTACACCGAAGCGTTCTACTTCCTTGATGCCTGTGTTCTTCTTCATAAAGTCTTGGTACACGCCATTGCGGCTTACCATCGGCGGGAACCCGTCCACCCATAAATACACAATGTTACCGCTTCCATTTAGCTGCTGATTCATGCTTTCCAGCGCTAACTGAGCAAGCTGTGCATCATCTTGCGACGTCAACGTGACACCGTTGAGCGCAGCCAGATCCGGATTAGAGTCAAACGTGACGACAGGAATCCCCTTATCCGTCAACTTCTTGACATCATCCAACGTTGCAGCGTCATCCCCGTGGGAGATAATGACTCCGTCGTATTTCTTCTCCAATGCTTGGGCGATCGCATCGTGGAATTTGGCTGTATCGCCGTTGGCGGAGAACGTGTCCACCGTAAATCCCATCGATTCCCCCTCTTGTTTCGCGCCGGCTAAATATTGTGCCGTATGATCGTCGCCTCCGATTTTGCGGATGACCATCACTTTCACATCTTTGCTGGCGATAGGCTGAGGAAGATTTTCAATTTTGCTTTTATCCACGTTCGGTTTGCTTTGCGAAGAGTCTCCCCCGGTAGAACAGCCGGCAGCGACAAGCATTACGGCCATCAATGTTACGACAAACCTAGTAAAAACTTTGAATTTCATCTCCTGCACCCCTTATAACGTAGTAGATAAATCCGCAGGTCCTATGTAAGAAGTCATAAAACCTGTTGTTGATTAAATACTACCACCTTCATACCCAGATCGCAATGAAAATTTATTGTTTTATATTGTTTTGTGTTGATTAATACATTATTATTTTGATTATTATTTGTTGTACGCTAAAATCGCGATAAGAATCTGGTTTAACTTGTTCCAAAAACAACATTTTAGATTATAGTTTCCATTGGGTATGGAAAACTTTATGAGGAACCAATTGCGTTAATAAAAAAAGAATGTTATTCTTTTATCAGACCGAACGTTCTGTTTGTTCGAGTAATATGATAAAGGAGTCAACTTATTAAGATGAAAGTGAGTCAACGGAGAACATCAGAGACAAAAAAGCGGATAGCGGCAGTCTCAAAGGAATTATTTTCACAAAAAGGCTACCTTGCGACATCCATAGAAGATATTATCGCCGCATCTGGAAGCAGCAAAGGTAATTTATATCATCATTTTAAAAGCAAGGAAGGGTTGTTTCTTTATTTAATTGAAGAGCAGGTGGACGAATGGATTGAGCATTGGGCCAAAAAAGAACACTTATACGCGACAGCAGCGGAGAAATTGCATGGGTTAGCTGATCATAGTGTCGATGATTTTCAAAATCCGCTTATTCAAGCGGCAGAAGAATTTAGCGGCAGCCAAACAGCAGATCCCGTTATCGTAGAACAGATCGTAGTCGCCACGAACAAACAGCGCGATGTGTTCCAAAGCGTCATCCAGGAAGGCATCGCCAACAGGGAATTCGAGGAATGTGACGGAAAACAAATCACTTATATTTTATTCGCACTCGTTGCCGGTCTGGGCGCGGCACGCTACGAGTTGGAGCTCAATGAGCTTCGCGCGTTGCATCATACGGCGATTTCCGTTTTTTTACATGGTATCGCAAAAAAAGAGAAACAATAAATTTTTTTCACACAAAAACAGACCGGTCGTTCGGTTTGTAAACTATGAAATGGAGTGATTAACATGGAGAAGTCGGTTTACTTAGAACGAATGTCTGGAATCGCGGCTCACATTGAAGAAGCGATGCGGGAATTCGAAGTCCCCGGACTTGCTGTCGCCGTTATACATAAGCAGGATGTATTGTTCCGTTCCGGATTCGGGTTGAGGGATGTTGCCCGGCAACTGCCGGTAAACACGGAAACGATATTTGCGATTGGCTCTTCAGCCAAATCCTTTACCGCAATGGTGTTGGCGATGCTTGTGCAAGAAGGCAAACTTGAGTGGGATGCGCCGGTGAAGCAGTATTGGCCGGACTTCCGCATGCATGACGCGGTTGCGACAGAACTTATTACATTCCGGGATATCGCTTGTCATCGTTCCGGGATTCCTAACCACCAATTTTTGTTTTATAAGCCCGAACTGACAGGCCGGCAATTGCTTGAACGGCTTCGGTATTTAGAGCCCAGTTTGCCTTTTCGTCAAGCGTGGCAATATTCCAACGCCATGTTTTTTATTGCGGGCTGCTTGATCGAGTCCATCACAGGAACGCCTTGGGAACAATGGGTGCAGAGCAACATTTTTACGCCGCTTAGCATGAAGAACAGCAATTTTTCTGTTGCGCATACAACGGCAGGAGCCAACTATTCATTGCCGTATGATATTGCAAAGGATGGAATCGCAGAAATTCCGTTTACGGCAGACCGAGCGGGCGCTGCGGGAGACATCAACACATGCGTTGCGGATTTGGCAGCTTGGGTTTCTCTGCAGCTTAATCAGGGAAGCTTTCAAGGCCATCGACTTTTGTCGGAGGAACTGGTCCAGGAATTGCATCAGCCGCAGGTTGTTATAGGCCCAGGTCACCTTCTCCATTTTCCAGAGATGCCCTATTCCGCTTATGGTCTTGGATGGATCATTGACACTTACCGCGGGCATAAGCTTGTCCATCATGGCGGAAAGAATAATGGCTTTACCGCTCATGTATCGTTTATGCCCGCAGATGAGATTGGGATCGTTGTGCTGGCCAACCGGGACAGTTCCTATTTGCCGGATTGCCTCGCGTATACGCTTTATGATCAATTACTAGCCAAGGAGCCTATTGACTGGACGGGAAGGTTTAAGCAGGAGGAAGCGAAAATGAGAAAAATGATAGACGACATGAACGCTCCCTCAGAACCTGCGGAGCCTAAGCCCAGTTATGATCCTCTTTTCCCATTCGATGATTACACAGGTCATTACCATCATCCTGCCTATGGCGGCATAACCATTCACCGATTGGGGCAGGAATTGTCTATGGAATATCGTACTCTTATGTCGGGATTGATCCCGCTTGATCAGACTAAGTTCCGCACCGAAGATGGAGCCATGGATGTGACGTTCGCACGGAATGAGGAGGGAGACATTCAGAGCCTTCAACTGCCGTTGGAACCGACCGTCAGCGAGATTGTATTCGTCAAACAACAGAATGAAGGCGACGATTCCTGATTGCAGAATTAGCGTCTTTATAGCACACAATGTCAAGCTGATTAGTTGATAGTATTGTTGAGCTCCGGCTCCCGTTGAGGGGCTCAGTGTCATTAAAGACTACAGGCCCCTCTTTTATCAAGTTGAGTGTCAACTACCTTGTTTTCTGCGATGGAAGTAAGTCCCATTGGAAAACGTACAGTAGAATCCATGGATCGAGCACCTAATTGGCAAGTAGACTGTATTTCGTCCAGTGGATTGGGCTGTGTTTCAGCGATTGCTGCGGGACAGGACCCAAAACACTGGATAAACTCCAATGTAACCATATCGTAAATAGATATATTCGCTGTTCCATTGGATCAAATCCAATGGAACATGAGATTAAGGGGCGCACGGCTGAGCCTTCAGCCCCATAACTTCGAGCACATACACTCCTTCAACTACCAGTCACAAAAAAACTACCGCCACGAAAGCGGAAGTCGTCAAGCTATTCCCATCTTGCCAATTGGTCCTTGATATGTTCTTTGCTTACGAACCCTTTCTGAAGCAGAGGGTGGGGCACCATTTGATTGTATTTCCGAATATTGCGATTGATTTGTTCGAACTTATCTTCTCCGATCTCTTGCTTGTCCTGATCGATCTGCTGCACAAGTGCCCGGATTTGATTCCGGATCGTATGCTGCAGCTCCAGCCAAGCCGGCAAATAGTTCGCTTCTTTCAGCACCCCGCTCAACGCATCGCCGCTTGGCACATCGAGGGGCTTGCCTTTGCCAGAAAGCTCCTTCAGGCCGCCCTGCTTTTCATAGTTGGCAAAAGCCTCATCCATCCAGTCTCTGGAGTTCATCATCACTAGCCATCGCTCCTTTTTTTCCTTCCGATGCAATCAAGAAATTCCACTTTTATATTATGTTATTACGTTCATGCTTCTTGCGTCCTTATCGGGGTAGCTGGACCACTGGCACCTCATGTATAATTCGTTCCCGCATCAGATTAAGAATTACGGTTTCCCGCTCCGTCCGCTGATGGGGGGGCTTGTGTATATGATGATACAGATACGAGTACAGTTGACGGTACCATAAGAAGAATGGGATGTGCCGCCACTCTTCCGCTGGCAGGACGTGCACGCTTTCGTAGCCTTCCGCAAACGAATGCAGGAAGCGGGCTGCAAATTCGCTTCGCGCCTGCTGCTCCTGTGAATCGATTGTCAGAGCGGCGAAAAAGACAGCGATGGCCGCATCATAGACGAACCAGTGCTGCAAGCTGTCGCCGAAGTCCAGAACAGCCAAGCCATGATTGCATAGCATTAAGTTATCCAGATGCATATCATGATGGATGAGGCCGAAGCGTGCTTCGTCTCTCTGGAACCCGCGCAGCCGCTCCACCGCCTCCGACCATTTGGCCGCCACAACCGCATCCAGTTCAGTGTCCACTAGAGTATTAGACCCAGAAGGATCTCCAATGCGCACAATCGTCTCATCGGACCAGTCAGGCAGTTCCTCGTCCTGCAAAGACTGATAATCCTTCCCGGCGGAGTGAATCCGGCCCATCGTCGCGCCCCAGCGATGGAAGAAGCTATCGTTCCAGACCGATTCGTCCTTGGGATCGATCGCTATCCCCTCCAACTTTGTCGTAACGGAGACAAAGTACCTCTCATTCAACCGTGCTATCCATTCCCCATTCCTCGCAGCAATGGGGGAGGCAACCGGCACGCCGTGTTCATGCAAGTGCCTCATCCAATGCAACTCGGATAGAACACGGCGCGGATCGTCGCGGTCGAAGCGGAAGAGCTTGACGACAAGCGTCCCGTCCGCCGTCTCGTAGACATGATTGTAATAACCTCCGAGCAGCTTCAATCCCCTTGCGCTAAAACGATAGTTTTGCTCCAACAAAGGAAACAATTGCTCGAGCATGTTACCCTCCTTCTTTCACCACTTATCACTAGTAGTGTGCTTCACTCCGTCTTCTTCCGCAGCAGAAACGAATGATACTCAAAGTCCTTTTCTATGACGATCCGCTCACCTTCGATCACTTCGAATTGTTCTAGCAGCAGATTCTGATATGCTTCAAACCGATGAAACGAAAAGAAACGCTTCTCTATAAAGTTGTCGCGTTCGTTGATGCCCTCGAATTCGTAACCGCCATACAGACCTAAGTAGAACAGTCCGTCAGGCGCAAGCACACGCTTGAGCTCGATGAGCACCGCATTCAGGTCGGCCTTAGGCACATGGAGCAGGCAGTTTAACGAATATATACTATCAAAGCTGTTATCCGGAAAATCCAATTGATATAAGTCCATGACAAGGGCTCGAATACCGCGCTGGTTGCAATAAGAAACATGTTCCTCCGACAGGTCAATGGCCGTCACATCGAGGCCGTGCTCCATGAAGTACAAGCTATCCTGTCCAGTGCCTGCTCCAATCTCCAAAAGAGTGCGGGTATGATTCGCCTTCAACTGCTCGAGAAATCGGGACCGGCTCTGAATCTTCCATTCCTGCTTCGAGGAAGCATTGCGCTCATGGGCGTGTTCGTTATAGATCTTCTTCAGTTCTTGTTTAATGTGCATTGTCATGCTGCTGCAGCTCCTTCATGCAATTTATGTCGATTCAATCGTTATGTAATGTATACGTTGCCTACTCCATCGCGAGACGTGCCAGAACCTGTTCATCGGCAGGCGCGCCGCATTCCCGCAACGCCAGCAACACAGCGCCCGCTGGCGGCGAGAGCCGGGGCTCGATAATGCGATATCGCTTGGCACCATTTCTTTGTAGACGCTCCGTAAGCAAATGGCTGACGAACGGGTCGCGAATGACACTGCCCATGAAGGCCACCTGCACGTTGTCCGCTTCGAATCCAGCTCCGATAAGGCGAACCCCCACATCGAGAGCTTGCACGAGCTGCATACATACGCCAGCGGCCAATGGGCTGCCTTCGGCCGCCGCACGCGTCACCATAGGAGCCATCTGCCCGAACAGCCGCATCTGTTCATACTTGCTCTTCGCGAATCCCCCGGCTCCCAATTCGTTCAGTTGCCCGATGCTGCTTACTCCCCAGTATGAGAGCACCTCTTCCAAGAGACTCCCATCGCCTCGTTCCGCGCAGCCTGCGATAATGCGATGCACGCACTCATACGACAAATGACGCGCCGCCCCTGCATAGTGCTTATAATCTTGATTTCGCAGCAGCCGTCCGTATTCATTGATTCCGAATACGACCGATCCGGTTCCAGATATCGCGATAATACCCGGCTCTCCTACGAAAGCTCCCGCATGGGCGACAGTGGAATCGTTCACGTGCCGCTTCGGGCAAGAAATTCCCGGAACATCCGTAAAATCAGCAGCCCATGCCAAGTCTTGCTCCGATTCCAAGCCAGACAATCCCGCACATAAGCCGATAACCTCATCTGGCCCCGCTCCCGCTGCTTGCAGCACCTTCTCAATAACCTCTCTCACATTCTCTTGCGCGCGATCATCTTTGTTCGGATTGCTGCAGCCAGTCTCCGCATAACCGATACTGCTGCCATCTACTCGCGCCGCCATTGCGCGTGTCTTCGTACCGCCGCCTTCGATGCCAATGACGATGTTCTTCTCCATTTTGCCTACGTCGATTATGATACCGCCTTCACTTCTCACCCTGCCGCCTCCATTGTCAATGATGTGCTACATCAGTTGTACGCTTCCTATTACACCGATTAGGATGATGATTTACAACGTCCATCTTCTCTTTTCCATGAAGACCTTGAATGCGCTTTCTCCTTTTCCGTCAATCTATCTCGAGATTCTATTTACCTCAGTATAATTGACCAAATGGGCTGCTTCAACCACCCTTTGCTCCATTCTCCCCTTCCTTCAGAAAGACAGCATGCTAATAATAATTTTGATTCACCACCTTTATAGCGATTGCTGTATGTATGGTTAACGCGGTAAATACTTTTCCTCGATGCTGTCTTGCTGTCGGATGTTCTCCTTCCTGAATGTCTGGGAGAATGGACGTAAGAACCGTCGAAAACCGACAATATATCCTCGCTTAAAAGATACTAGGAGGTTCTGCTCTGAATGAAAGGGATAGTGAGGGAAGAGGTGGAACGGTGAGCCCTACTCCACCGGGTAAATTGAGGCCCCCTGGCTAGATACCGATGGCTCTTTTGCATTGGAAATAATAGGGATTTTTTTAGATTAATACATATTTCATATCAATAACGAGTGTATTATATATTTTAAATATTAAAAATCACTTGTTATAATCAGATTCATATTGAAGGGAGGAATTAAGAATGAAATATCGGAAACTTGGCAAAAGCGGCTTGTCGGTAAGCGAGATGGCATTAGGAAACTGGATAACACACGGTGCGCAAGTGGATGACACCACAGCGCAAGCTTGTGTAAATGCTGCACTAGACTCCGGGATTACAACTTTCGATACAGCTGATGTTTATTCAGAGACGAGAGCGGAATCTATTTTAGGTGAGTCTTTAAAGGGGATACGTCGTGAAAGTATTGAGTTATGCACGAAGGTCTTTCATCCTACGGGTACCGGACATAACGATAAAGGGCTATCCCGCAAACATATCATGGAAGCCTGCCATGCTTCGCTTCGAAGATTGCAAACGGATTATATCGATGTCTATTATGCACACCGGTTTGATTCTACCGTATCGCTTGAAGAAACATTTTTGGCCTTTTCCGATTTGGTTCGGCAGGGAAAAGTTCTGTATGTAGGGGTAAGTGAGTGGACAGCAGAACAGATAAAGCTTGGAGCGGCTTTGGCAAGGGAACTGAGAGTTCCCTTCGTGGCAAGTCAACCCCAATATTCCATGCTATGGCGTGTTATTGAAGCCGAAGTTATTCCCGCTTGTGAGCGTGAAGGAATTGGGCAGGTTGTCTGGTCACCACTGGCGCAGGGCATTCTTTCCGGTAAATATGCACCAGACAAGCCAATACCGAAGGGTTCCCGCGCTTCTACAACAGCTGGTTCACCATTTTTCGAACGTTTGGCCGGGCAGTGGTTGCGTAAAGAAGTCCTTCAGGCAGTAGAGAGAATCCAGCCGATCGCACAGGAATGCGGTTTGACGCTGCCACAGCTTGCGATAGCATGGGTTCTGCAAAACCCGCAAGTGTCCTCAGCTATTATTGGCGCCTCGAAGCCCGAGCAGGTAAAGGAAAACGTAAAAGCTGCAGGTGTCTGTCTAGATACTGAGGTCATGAAGCAAATAAATAGCATTTTAAATGGCGTTGTTGAGTTTGATCCAAGCAAAACCGGTTAAGATTATAGGGTTTACACAAGTTTGCTTGTCTGACTATTGACTGTTTCTTCCACCACTTCTAGAAAATTAGTCAGAACAGTTTCACTCATATCTGTTTTCCAGGCTGCATAGAGAGGGACTGACGGTGTATCTTCGTTAAAAGATCGGAATACGACATCACTGCGTTGGAAAACAGAAACCGAAGAGGGTACAATTGAAACGCCTATACCGGCAGCTACCAGATTAACAATGGTATACATTTGAACAGCTTCCTGCACGATGTGGGGCTGAAATCCATGCTGCCTGCAAAAGTCTATAATGAGGTCGTGAAAAGAAGCCCCCATATGATGCGGAAACAAGATAAAAGGTTCGTCCGCCAAAGAATGTAAAGACAGGGTTGGATGTATGGCTAACGGATGCATTTCGGGTAATACGGCAACGAGTGATTCGTTGGTGTAGAGTCGAGAGGTGATCTGTTTTGACGGATCTACCGAACGAAGGAAGCCAACATGAATTTTCCCATCGTGTAAAGCTTTCAGTTGTTCGGCAGATGTCATTTCAAATAGAGTAAGCTGCACATCGGGAAAACGCTCCCGAAATCCCTTTAAAACGTTGACCATCATTCCGCCAACTGCCGAATCTACAAATGCGATGGACAAATGTCCAATTTTTCCTTGACTTGCAAGTTGTGTTACCTTAATAGATCGTTCCAATTGAGAAACAATGTTTCTGGATTCCTCCAAAAATATCGTTCCTGCTGACGTAAGTCGAACCTGTCTCTTGGTTCGCTCCAAAAGCTTCACTCCGAGTTCTTCCTCAAGACTCTGGATTTGTTGGCTCAAGGGAGGTTGGGTTATATTCAGTTTTTTCGCAGCACGGTTGAAATGTAGTTCTTCCGCCACTGCGATAAAGTAACGTAGTTTTTTCAAGTCCATAGACACGATTTTCCTTCCTGTTTTGTAGTGGTCTCGTCGATTAATTCGACCATTTTTATAACCATATCCTTCTGTTGTTCGTCCCACGGTTATTCTATAATTGATAGCGACTTTGAAGACTCTCCAGCTTATCCACAATTAGATCGGCCATCTCCGAAGGCTCCTCCACGAAAGCATCTGTACCCAATCCAAACACAAAATCGGCATAGTATGCAATCTCCCGTTTTTCTATTTTACTATTAATAAAGCCTGATCCGTCTTCACGTAAAGTAATTGCCTTGTCCAGCCAAGGATCAGCCTGACATTTCCTTACTCCTAACCGGGTTAATTCAACCCGCAGCGGTACGGTATGCTGGGGTGTGGGCGGCAGAAACCATTCCTCGAGCGTCATCGATTTGCCGATTTTCTCTTTCATTGCGGGCTCCAACTCCTCCCGCAGCTGAAGCGAACGGATATTGTCCGCTCGGAACAACCGGTAAGCCTGTTTATTGAAGCAATAGGCAGGACAGTACCAATACCCGTTATGTGAATATAAGCCAATCGGCAAAATATCTCTGTCCCCCTCTCCCTTCGCCGAATCATAGCGAATCGTGATTACCTTCCGTTCTACAGCTGCCTCCAATATAAGATATAAAAAAGGAACGTCCTGCTCTCTCATCGGAACCCAGAATAGGATGCGATGCTTCAGCTCATCAATCTTTCGCTTCGTGTTCGGAGGCAGAACGCTATAGAACTTGGTTAATGCCGAAGTCGCCTCCTTCCCGAACGGAACGGAGGTATAGTTCTGCAGCGATTCATAGGCAAAAAACATCGCAATTGCTTCGTTCTCGGTAAAAGTAAGCGGAGGCAGAAGCTTCTCCTTCAGCAGTCGGTACCCGCCCTTGGGGCCGAATTCCGTATATAACGGCACACCTAGTTCCTCTAAATCGGCCAGGTCCCTTTGGATAGTACGCAGCGAAACACCGCATTCTTCAGCTAATTCACGCGCCGTGAAGTGCTGCTTTTTGTTGATTAACATCATTAATTCAATCAGTCGTTTCGATTTCTGCATCCATTGTCCCTCTTTTATTTCCCGGTACGTTAATCCGTCAGGTTTTGTAATCTATTGTATAACTATTTTATATCTACGACAAATATTGACGTATATAGATGCTACAGTATATACAGGCTTGAAAATTACTTTAGGAGGAACTAATATGCTTAAAAGACTGGAATGTGTGGCACTGTATACCCCAAACATAGAGGCATCCGTGGAATTCTATACAACGCTTGGATTGACGGAAAATTGGCGCATTGAACGAAACATCGGAGAAGGCAGAACATGGACCCTCGTCGGGTTGAAATTCCCTGATGAGAAGAGCTCTGAGCTCGTGTTGCAGAACAATCCGGAGCTCAATGTTACCGATATTGAATTATACGTGGAGGACGTGCGTGACGTATACCAAGCCTTATCCGACAGATCCGATATCCAGTGGATACGTGAACCCTTTCCGACGGAATCCGGCCACGTCGCTGTCATGGAAGCGCCCGATCAAAACGTATTTGTGCTTGTCGGCAAATAGATAAATTCACGAGCAGAAAGGAGACATCATGGAAATACGATTGGCACGCCCAGCCGAAGCTTCCGCAATCGTTACGTTCTTCGATACTAATATCATTCGGGGACACGACGGGATTCCGAACGAAGAATTTTTCTGTCCGGACGGAGCGCGTGCTGCTGTGAAGCGGAATCAAATACTTATAGCTGTCGAGCATCATAGAATTGCCGGCGCGCTGCGCTTCTATCCAAAAAAAGAAAGTGAACGCATCTCTCTTTACCAATTCGCCGTAGCGGAGAATTACCGCGGACAACGCCTGCTGAACCGCATGCTGCAGACAGCCTTCCCGATTCCGGTAGATGTGACTTGTCCGCTTAACGCCAGCTTCAATGCTTATTATGACAAGACCGGCTGGACCTTAGCAGGCCAGACGGCCAGATGCAATCGCTGGGTGCTGAACGCTTAAAGTGCGTGTTCAACCTGGTTGGCGCCACATGATGTCACCATCCACAGTGTGAGCTCGGCGGTTATTCTACAACGATACGACAACAAACTCCGAGCAATCCGGCAACCGGAACGTTCGGAGCTTTAGTCGTTGCTGGTGACACAATATAGATTAATCTCCTTCCACGGTTCCCTGTCCATCGTGAAGCAACCGTGACATCATATATTCATCAATATATTGTTCTTTCACAAGGATGGAACACTTCTTGACTCCCTCAATCGTGAAACCTATTTTGCGGTACAGAGCAATCGCCCGTTCATTGTGGGCCATTACCGTCAGTTCCAAACGAACGATATCCTTCTCATTGGCCCAGTCCAACAGCTCATTGAACAATTGGGTGCCAATCCCTTGACCAGCATAGTCCTGCAGAATGCCGATAACGATATATAAGACATGCTTCGTCCGCTGAATATCTGAACCGAGACCGGCAATGTACCCAACCAGTGTGTCATGCTCTTCGGCAACATATATGATGGAGCGTCCAGACTGAAGCATTCCTTGTATGCGATCACGCTGCGCTTCAACCGTCGTATTCCGCTCTCCCGGCTCATACAGCATGAACGACGTTTCTTCATCTAGCGTTTTGTTTAATGTCAAAAACGCTTCCGCATCAGTTGGTTGGATAGGTCCGATCCTCATCCCGCAACCTCCGTTACAAATCTTTCACAAACCCGTACCCAACTTCCCTGCTGAAGCCGAGGCGTTCATAGAACCGGTGTGCGCCCTCGCGCTTTACATTCGACATCAGCATCATGACATGGCAGTTCCGTTCACGAGCGAACTCTTCCAATCGACTCATCAGCTTCATCCCGATGCCTTGGCCATGAGCCTCCGCCGTGACAATTACATTTTCAACCACCATAAAAGGCTGACAATCCCCTGTCAAATCTTCGCAAATAATGCCCATCACCGAACCGAGCAACTTGCCGTTCTCGCCCGCCGCACCCAAGAACAAATAATCCGGATCATCGTTCAATCGAGTCAGTCGGGTCGTCATCTTCTCTACGTTAATGGGGCGGTCATCCAGCTCTGCGTAAAGTACTGCCAATTGTGTTACATCTTCTACTTTCAGCTTGCGTATTAACATGTTGTCTCTTGTTCCCCCTTATCTAACAAACCTCTCATCGGTTCCATATGATGCCGATCATGCCACAGGAAATCCTGCAAATATTGCGGTGTTGAAAATGGATTGCCGTCACCGTCCACATAGGATTGCAAATAGTCCTCTTCAGACATCTCCGCAATCGCGTCAATGACGTTCTGCCTACACTGCAGCGTCTCTCGCACCAACTGGTCGAGCGGAATCGTATGGGCGTATGCAGCGGCTTCACGGTTAAACTCGTTGAAGTTCAAATGCTGTACTGTCAATGGCTGTCCCTGCACGATTTTCGCAATCGCATGCTGATAGAAATATTCATCCCAACGCATAATGTGGGATACGATTTCACGTATGGACATTTTCCCTTCCTCGCGTATCTCCCATACTTCTTCATTCCTATTATTCAAATCGTTCACAAATGCCATCCACTCACTAAATTGCTGCAATATACCGCTTCTTTCTTGAACCTGTTCCACTGACTTCTCCTCCTCTAAATCCCATTCGATTAAGGCAGCTCATTCAACACGGAGTTCCTCGCTGATACGTCACCCAAGCCGGGACAGCGTCGATCGGATAATGATTCAGCATGTCCAGCGCCCATTTGTCGGTCGTATTGACTTCGGCATATAGATGCTAGAGTCCAATCTGCAGAGCATACCGGGCTTGGTGCATCGTCAAAGGCTTGCTTCCGTTCATAGGCATCGTGATTGTACGCTTCATACGTGAAAAGTCAGTCATGTCTATCCACTCTCTCGAAAAATTGGATATGCCGCTTGGAAGAACGGTAATATTGCAGACGAGCCTCCAGTGTTCCCGTATGAAACTCGAAGCAATGATGGTCGGGATCCAAAAAATAGATGGAACGTTTGTCTTCTTGCGCCCGTTCCCTTCCCTCAAGCACAGTCACCCCATAATCGAGCAGCCTCTGCTTCACGGCGTCATAGTCCCTCTCATCTATGCTGAATGCGATGTGCGTATACGTCACGTCTCGATTGGAGCGATCAACATCCTCCTGATTGAGCGCGATCCATAGTCCCTGGCAATCGAAGTATGCCAACTTTCTTCCGAGAGCAAGGAGCTTCCCTTCCAGGATATCACGATAAAAGGCGATGGAGGAGTCCAAATTGGAGACGGAGAAGCATAAGTGATTCAGGCCTTTTATATACGCCACGACAAATCCTCCTCTCTATATATGGAACCTCGAGCCCTGTTTCTCCTAAACGATATAGGCGGTATTCTCGTCGAAATACAGCTCATATCCAAGCGCAGACAGCTTGACGAATACGGTATCGTTAATATCAAACATGCTGATTCCTTTTATATAATGTGTCGAGCTGCTCAGGACGATCTCTTCTTTCCCGGGAAATCGAAACGTATGCGTAAAACCGCTATGGGAGACGTATTGGGCGAATACAGTGGTCCGCACATACCATTCGTCGTCCAGCTGCACCAGCGAATGGCGGGAATCTCCTTCCAGCGGGAAATGATGAGAGCGGATGTGATAGATCGGCCAGCGCGCGATTTTATCCTTCACCAGATCGCGATCTAGCGGAATGCCTAGCTGTATGTAATAGATTCCTTTGAGGTAAGTAATGATTTTGGCAATGCCGATTAATGTAAATCCAGCAAATACGACGAAAATGAGAAGTTGCGGCTCCCCCAAGTTAAGAAACATTGACACGCCATACACTCCGCCGATGAACAAGATGAACATGCCGAATATAAGCACAATGCCAGTCGTCATATCATACCTCCTTCGCGGAACCGCCGGATGGTCGTATAATGTTGGACCTGAGTTACCTGGTCATACTTCCCTCCGACATCGGAATTGCAGTTCTTCCCGTGCAGGCCAAATCCAGCACAGAATCATCCCGTACGCCCAGCTTCTCCGCCCAAGCGAGCAGCAGCGGAAGTTCAGGGTTGCCCTTATTTTCGATATCATACCATTGCGGATCTTCATATTCAGATAAATTCCAGTTCAATGTCGTCATTCTATTCTCCTATATCATGAATGCAACGAGACAGCCTCATTGTACAGTCCACGAAGCTGCCAAACGTTATTTTGCGGCCTGTTCCTCACGGGATGCACGCAATTTCGTTATTTTTTCGATGATGAATTGTTGCTATTTAGAAAGATAGCCTTTCTCTACGGCGCTGCGCACGATCGTTTCCGCCAGCTTGCCGAGTTCTGCAGACCCTTCCCGGATGCCACGGATGCGAGCCAGCACCTTATCGCTCGTAATGCCATTCTCCTGCCATGACTTCCCTTCAGTCACATAATTGTGAAGCAGCGGCTGAAGCCGATCCAGGGCGGATGCGAACTGAGCTTCCGGCGTCTGCCGCTGCTCGTATTCCACCCAGAGTTGATTCATCTCGTGCTGCTGGTCTTCCGGAAGCAGACCGAAGATACGTTTGGCCGCTTGCGATTCTCGTTCGAACTTGTCCTCGTTCCCTTTCGCGTCGTAGGCGAAAGTATCTCCTGCATCGATCTCGACGATATCGTGAATGATGAGCATTTTAAGCACGCGAAGCAGATTCAAATTCCGTTCATTCGCATACTCTTGAAGCAGGATGGCCATGACCGTCAAATGCCAAGTGTGTTCGGCATCATTTTCGTACCGGCTGCGATCAAGCAGATAGGACTTGCGAAAAATAGATTTCAGCTTATCTATCTCCTTAATGAATTCGATTTGCTTCAATAGTCTTTCGTTCATGTGTGTCATGTTCGCTTAATCTCCTTCGCATCCCCTTAATCCCTCAAGAGCGATGCAAAATTTCTTCATCCATCAGCCTTGCAACGAAACAATTTCGGCAACCGCTGCCACTTTTTACTATTGTCTCACAAAGAGACCGGCTTTCCTAGTTCACTAGTTGTCATGTGCAAATCTTCAACTAGATAACGGAAGCAGGGCAAGCCGACGCATCAAACATGGATTCATTGTCATGCGCGCAAGCCTTGCTTGACGATCTGCAGCCACTCTTCTTTATAGTCGGGATGACACGCAATTAAATAAGGTTCCTCGCACATGCCTTGAAATGGTCTGCCTTGGAAATCCATCACGTGTCCGCCCGCTTCTTGAACCATAAGCACGCCCGAATACAAATCCTCACCTTCCGAGTTGTAGAGCACGATTGCCTCGGCATCGCCCTTCGCGAGCATGCACCAGACTAGAGTTGGAGCCCACACCCTCAGCATTCGCTTGCACTTCAAGTCCAAATGCTGCCGCAATTGAACGGCCTGTTCATCATGCTGAACAAGATGCCCCTGAATCCAGCCCAATGTCGCCCGCTGCAGTTGCAGCTGCGGCTTCTTCTTCATCTGCATCTGGACTCCGTTGCAAAAAAATCCTTCATCCTTGATAGATATGTAGAGGCGGTCAGTCATAGGCTCATAGATAACACCTAGCACAGGCTCTTCCTTAAATAGCAAAGTAATAGATACCGCAAAAACCGGCAGACCGATTACATAATTATTTGTGCCGTCGAGCGGGTCCACTAGCCACAGCCAGTCGCTCTCCTTCCCCAGCTGTCCGGCTTCCTCACTTCGGATAAGGTGTTCGGGAAAGGTGTGTCCGATAGCCTCCACAATGACCTGCTCTGCAAGATGATCGACTTCGGTCACTACATCTCCGAAGACCCCCTTGTCTTCACATTGGTGATAGGTAGCGAAACGTTGTTTTGTTATATCGCCTGCGGCTTTCACGGCCGAAACTGCCACATCTCTGGCAGCGTGCAGAATCGTTCTGTCCATGATGCACCTCGTCTTTGCTCGTAGTATGAAATTTGCGTTTTTTAGAAAATTGACCTCTAAATCCGTGAGACATGCCCTATACTTCCAGGAATATTTTAACTATAATACATGGGAACCAACGTGTATAGACCAAGGAGGAACTGAATATGAAGCAATGGTTGAAAACATGGCTCGTCTCAGGCATCACTGTCGTCATGGTCATATCGGCATTCACTCCCGCCGCTGGCGCGCACCCGGGAAGAACGGACAGCAACGGCGGACATTACTGCCGCACCAATTGTGAGAAATGGGGGCTCGAATACGGGGAATACCATTACCATAATGGCGGGTCAAGCAGTTCAAAGGGGAGCAGTTCGTCAAAAGCTTCGAACAAAGCAAAATCGTCAGGGTCAAAAGCAAAGTCAAAACCGAGCAAAAGCAAATCATCGAATAAAGCCAAGTCCAACGCCAATTCAAAGGCTGCACCTAAAAAGCCCGTTCCACAACAACTGAATATTTCGGTATTGCTCAACAAGGAATCAGTTCAGCTTCCATCGAAGCCGGTTCGCCATGAGGGCCAAGTACTGCTTCCGCTCATAGATACGTTGAGCGCATTCGATATTCCTTACACGATTAGCGATAAAAGCGTGCACATTCAGCTGGACGACCGAACCGTCATTATTCCTATCCAACATAACGAATTAAACATACAAGTGGATGGACAAGCAGTGAAGCTATCCACCCCGATGATCATTTACGGAGGAAAATTGATGGTGCCGCTGCAGCTCTTCCGTGATGCGCTGCCCTGTACGTTAGAGTGGAACGAGACAATGAAGCAGTTGAGCGTAACGCTGTAAGCCCCGTAGGATCGTGACGACAGGACACTTCAGCCACTGGATAGTATAATTCACCGTAATGGCGCAGCGACCTTATCCATCCGGAGTTTGTCATGCGGCGCCATACGATGTACCTTTATCATAAGAAGGAACGTCTGCCCGAAATACAGAAAATCTTTACATGAGTACGAGGATTTTGAGGTAAAAAAAGCGAAGCGCCCCGCATGGAGAATCCCATAGCGGGGCGTGGGCGCCGTTCGTATGCAGCAGAAATGCGGCTCGGCTAATACAATCGCTTCGTATAGCTTTCCTGCAGGCTGCGGGCAATGTCGTCCGCATTGCCCCGGGCGTGAGCGGCCAGCATCTGCGCTGCGGACGGCAGCTCTTCCTCCGCGGGCCAGGAATCCGGGTTCCACAGGGTGGAGCGCTTGAACGCCTTGGCGCAGTGGATGAAGCATTCTTCCACTGTGATGCCGATGCCGAGAACGGGGCTATTCCCGTTCGCCTTCATCGGCTCAAGCAGCGCGCGGTCCTTGACGATGCAAGCCCTCCCGTTCACACGCAGCGTCTCCTCTAACCCGGGAATGATGAAGATTACTCCCGCATGACCGTTCGCCAGTATGTTGCGCAACGAATCGATGCGGCGGTTACCCGGACGTTCCGGAATGATGAAGCGGCGCGCGTCCAGCACGTGCACGAAGCCGGGAGCATCACCCCGCGGCGACACGTCGCAATGTCCCGTCTCGTCGGATGTCGCAAGGAACAACAGCGGCGATTGCGATAGGAATCGGATGCAATTGTCGTCAAGCCTTGCGATGACCTTGCGCTTGACCAATTCGCTTGGATTTCCAATCAGCGTGCGGATCTCGGCCTCCGATGTGATCATTTCCCCAAACTTTGAATCATGTTCCATAAGATGAATCCCCTCCGATTAGATGTCTCTTGTCCTTATACCATACTATTCCTGCACACCAATGTTAAGGAGTTCGGCTCCAACCATCGTGCGAATTCGCTTTCTCCTCTACGGCAGGTACGCCAAATAGCCCTTTTGCCCACTATCCCAATTATTCAGAAGATTAGAAGATGAGCAAGAATAACGAATATCGCACCTTTTGCTCCGGTTCAATCGTTCCTGACTGAATGCATTATTAGCCCGTCCCGTTCCCCTACTCTCTTACGATTACTGCTTCCGTTCTCCTCGCAAGCATTCGAGCTCACAATTGTCTAATCCATTGGATTTGCTCCAATGAAACAGTAGAGTATATCTCTTTACGGCCGATTCTATTGGATTTCATCCAATAGTTTGACACTCCATCCGCTCTAATGGCTGAAAACAGCCCAATCCATTGGACAATTTACAGTCTACATGCCGATTTGCAGCCGAGTCCGTACATTTGACTGCATATTATCCAATGGCGCTCACCACGATCTTCCTTCTACACCACTCCAATGCTGTTTTTTAATCATTCAATGGACATCTGAATCACTCAGCCGGGCTTTGTTATCGTTTATTGTTGATTTTTGAACAAAAGAAAAATCGCCATGATAAGAGCTTATTGTACTATCGTTTTCCGCTAGTTGAGGGCAAGCACCCATCGTATATTATTTCTGGCACTTATTTTTTATACGTATGGATCGATTCAAGTGAAGGTAATTGTGTCTTGTAGCAGGCATTAGCACTAAACCGGCAATGGTTTTACTGCCCCAATAATCTATAAGCCATTTTGCCTTTTCCTTAACTGCGCCTTGTTGTTCGATTAATTTTCTAAGGCGGACAGATTCAACCTTTTGTTTAAGAAACAGAGATGCTGGTTGGATACCGAAAGATAAAGCAGCAATTTTTGCGAAAAGAGCTTTAATTAACGGGGATGTGTGTCCGCGATGGACCTGTCGCAACTCAAAAATCGGCTGAAATCGCGATTTTAGATGCACTTTTGCAGTTGCCGCATCAGAGTTGGCTGCGTAGCCACAGAAAAGGACCCTGCCGCAAGCTGCTTTACGAGCTTGCAACACGGCCTTCTATATCAACCTAGCAACTTCACCCTGCTGCTCCTAAAACGGCTCTTCCCGGAACTGCAGCTGCGGCGGAGCCTCTCGATTGGCATCCAGCTTGGCATATCCTCCGATCGGAAACGTGAATATCGGCGTCGTGTGGCCGAAATCGACGTTGGCAATGACCGCCATCCCTTGCAGCTCCTGCTTGGTGGCAATGATCTTTGTCAACAATGCCAACGTCATACGGGACGACTTCTGGAAACGGCCGATGACCAATCCGCGCACCTCATCGGCGCCAGGTTGGTGAAGAAGCGACTGCAAATCTCTGTCGAACGTTTCTGGACTAGTTAACTCGTCATCCTCTAGAAACAAAACGGCCCCGCGCAGATCCGGCATATACTCCGTGCCTTGCAGTAAATTCAATGTGCACAAATTGCCGCCGATTATCGTTCCTTCACAAGTGCCTGCGTGAATAATCGACCAGCCTTCGTTCGGAATGAATTCCCGCCGTTCCTGATCGAGATACCACGCGTCGTCGCTCCATTGTGCCGACGGCGTGACCGTCATAATCTCGTTCGTCGTCACCATTTTGCGGAAATGTTCCGCCGTATATTCGATGCCGTGCTCCATGCCAAAGGTGGAAAAATGAGCTCCGGAATAAGTGACAAGCCCTGCCTTGGCATACATCGCGTTGCTTAACGCGGTGATGTCCGAATATCCGCAGAACAATTTCGGATTGCGCCCAATCAGTTCATAATCCAAATAACGGAGCAACTGATTGCTGTTATAGCCGCCAATTACCGTCAAGATGGCTTTCACGTTCGGGTCGCGGAATGCTTCATGCACATCCTCCACTCTGGATACAATCGACGAAGAACAAAAATCATCCGTCTCTTCCACATGCGTAGAATATGTCACAGTAAACCCCATCTGTTCCAAGCGGCTCTTCGCCAACTCTCGCTGTGGCACAGAGATGAGCGACAAGCTTCTAGAAGGAGCGATAACCCGGATTTCGTCTCCCCGTTTCAATTTGGGTATACTCATTGTTCAATCCATCTCCTTTCCAGCCATTGTATCATCGCGATGGAGCGAACGATAAAATCCTTCGATATCAGCCAGATCCGGTAATCCCGACACTTGTCCGTCACCCAGTTCCACGATGGTCCAACTTCCTGCTTCCAGCTTCGCGATATCCATCGTGAAAAAGCGGCTCTCCACCCGTCGTGCAATTTCCATGAAGAACTCCATATCCGGCCGGTCCTCGTCATACTCCGCCTCATCCCAATAATGAAGCACTAGAACAGGCTGATGATCCAGGAAAAACACCCGGTATTCTTTCGACAGCGGCATATCACTTTTCGGGTGATGGTTCAGAAATTCGAGCCGCACAAATTTTCGGAACACGATGCCTTCATTCAGGTCATCACCCTGTCTGGTCACGAAATTGCTGACGACTTGCCGAGCATGATCCTTGTCAGCCGCATTGGGAATATAACAGGCGTCCTCCCATTCATGCTTGCGCGACTTGACATAATCCTTGACAATGACGGGCTGATCGCCGAACACCTGCAGCCCTTCAAGCACACTGTCGAATTGATCACGTACCTGTTCCTCTGGAAACCAGATGCTTGCTGGTGTATGCTCCTTAATAATGTCATAGGAACAAGGAAAGTGATGGCAATGCCTATATTGCTCCGGCGTGTTAATTAATGTGATGCCTTTCTGCTTCAGCGCATCGTACAGCATCGCGTAATAACGAGGCTTGATCATCCATCCCCGGTAAATGGCGACTTCTGTATCGGAAGCCCAATTCACTTTGCGTATAGCCTGTTCAGGTTCATCGGCAAGCAACAGCTCCAATGACATGAGCCCGACAGAAAAGCCAAGCTTGCGCGCCGCCTCGTATTCCGTTTCATAGTCTGCATCCACTCGATTGCTATCCAGCGGATCGCTGCAATAAATAATTCTCATGTCCCATCCCTCTACAATGCTTTCCATGATGTGAGTAGCTATTTATCCCGATTTCACCGATTTCAATCCTACACACGATACCAATACTGATAAATCTCTTCATAACCGATCTTGTCATATAGTTTGATAGCCGGCGCATTACCCAGCACGACGAGCAAATAGCTATATTCGGCGCCGTGCCGCTTGCCTCAGACTCAGTGCAGCAGGTTGAGCACGACATGTTCTCCAAATCCCCGGTTGCGGACTTCAAGATCCGTCACAATCTCATAGCATCACGCTCTTTCGAGAAATTCCAACCGATTTCCGAACGGATCCAGCAAGTAGAAGCGATGGTATCCCTCCAGAGGCTCATCTTCTACAATGCCGATAGTGTTCGCAAGCACATGCTCGCGCAGCGCCCTCAACCCCTTCACTTCAAAAGCGGGATGCGCTTTCTTCGCAGGCACGAATGGCTCCTGCACACCGATATGGACCTGCTGGCTGCCGCAAACGAACCAGACGCCGCCCCGTTTTTTCAAATTACTAGGCTTCTCGATCTCCGTCATGCACAGCACATGCCCATAGAAATGCCGTGCTGTGTCTTCGCAATTTGCAGGCGCCGCCAATTGGACATGGTGGATGCCTGAATAGGAAAAAGACATACTCCCCCTCCTTCGTGTACATGCACATCGGTATTTATCGTTTACGCGGAATGATATAGGCGCGTTCTTACCGTTCGAATCCCAGCTTCGGATAGAACTGCGTCGCCTCGGGCGCAGACAGCAGAATTAAAGCCGTCTCGTGAACTATTGAATTTCTTAATTCGAGTTTGATACGGCTTCGTTACTTCCCCCAGAATATTGGAGAGGTTGGAGAGACGCTATTCTATCCATTCGGCCTTTCCAATCACTATCCCCCACATCGCCGATAACGACGCAACGGGTCAAATCCACCCTATAGTCGGCGGCCGCTTGCAGCAGCATACCCGGGAGCGGTTTGCGGCACTCACATTCATCATTTGCCTCGTGGGGGCAAATATAAGCTTGGTGGAACCCGTAGGAAGCGAACTGCTGCTCGAATTGCTCCACGCTGGCCTGTCCTTGCGCTATTCGGTGTTGATTCGTAAACGCAAACACAAGCAGCCCCGCTTCCCGCAGCAGCCGGAGCGCTGCGGCTGAATTCGGGTATAGCTGAAAGTCATTCGGGTGAACGAAATGACCCGTTCCGCCAATCGTACCGTCTCTGTCAAGGAATACCGCTTGAATCGGCTTCATTAGGCTCAGATCCTCCTATGTTAATCTTTATTCAATTCCTTCACTAAATAAAGCACCAAATCATCATCCACCCGCACCATCTCCCCCGGCTCGACCCGAACATTATCATAATGGACGCCATTGCCGTCCAGCACATATCCGCGCTTGCAGTACATGATCTGCGCTTTCCCGTAATCCTGGAATAATCCTACACCGACGCCGATGCGTCCCGTGCGAGAGGCAGCGACAGATTCGAATTCATCGAACAGCTTGCTTGCTATGCCCCTTCTCTGATAGTCCGGGAACACATTTAAGTCGTTGATTTCGGGAATCTCCCGCTCCTGAAAAGGCGGGTAATCGGACTGAATCTTCAAGTGCGCGCACCCAGCCACCTGTCCGTCCACATAACCGATGAAAGAGTAACGGGTTTCGTTCTGATTTTCGCGGAAGCACTTCTCGAAATATCCTTCCGGCCGGCTTATGCCTCTGCCCGCAAACGCATCTTGAAGCTGTTGAATCTGCGCTTCCTCGTGAAAAGGAACAATCGTAATGACGCTGTCCATACTGTTCATACCTTCACTCCCTATAAATTGAAGCTTTCCAGGCTTCCAGTAGCCTTAAATTGATGTGCCAGATCATCGTAAGCAGCTTTAAGCCATGGATGAACAACCTTTAACTGCTCTCGCTGCTGCCATAGATGATGAATATATGCGAAGGCCGCATCATCCAATGATACATCAAGCTGGTTGAGCATTGCCTCCCGATACGGTGGAGCTCCAGGTTGATCCCACGCCAGCTTATCCGCAACGAACAAGATTTTATCCATCAAGGAGGCGCCCGACTTCAACGTCGTATGACATTCGATGGCACTTAATACGTTCACGTCACGAATGCCGAATAGCTCCTCCGCTATAACCCGTGACAGCTTCTGATGAATAATCATTGGGAACGTCTCTTCCTCTGGCAGCACTTCAAGACCTAAGCTGCGCGACACAGCGATGCGTTCGTGGTTGGGAATGACCGCACTAATATCGTGCAAATAACCTGACAGCAGGGCGGCCTGTGGGTCCGCGCCATATAAGTGCGCAATCCGCTGTGCTTCCTGCGCCACGTCGAAGCAATGGTCAGCTGTCTGCAGGCAGCCATGCAGCTCTAGAAAAAGACGCATATCGCGCTCCGTATCCCCTGTAAATTCCATGTCCTTTGCCAATGCTTCCAATATGACATGCATCTCCGTCAACCTCCGATGATTGTTCAACAAGTCCTTTTTGAACATGCACTTTGAGTGGTCAAAAACGTGCTACGTATCCGACGACCTCCCCGCTGCCCGGATGAATAACGACCGTAATCGGCCTGAGCCGTTCATCATGATTGGTGTGAAAGGTCACCGTAATCCACTGTTCGACCTTGTCTCTTATCTTTTCGAAAATATGCGCCTGTGCTTCGCCTACCGGAAAAATCATAAGATGTTCATTCTTGCGGAACGAGACGTCCGCCTCTTTCCAATGATTGATAACGCCGACTTGCTCAGCTTCGTTCAAACTGTGCCACGCCACGGAGCGATACGTATCCTTCATGGATTCGGAGAGCTGCAGCGGTGCGGATTGGTCGGATGTTTTGTAGATGATTGTGCCAGTTAGCATAAACAACATAAGCAGCACAACCCCTAGTTGAACCGTTTTCATAGGATCCCTCGGTTAACGCTGGTTCATCGTTACTATGATGACAACAGCTTATTGTTGGCTCCCGGTCCATTCTCTTCTTAGCAGCGAATAGCAATCGTGGTCATAGAATTGGCCCAGGTATAAATGCTTGTCGCGGATAACGCCTTCCCTTACAAAATAAAATTTTTGCAGCAATAGTGCCGAGCGCTCATTGTCCGGATATACGATGGCCTGAATCCGATTCAGACCCATCCGTTCGAAGCCAAAGGCAAGCATGGTCGCCAGCACCTCGCTCATATAACCACGCCCCCAATATTCAGGGCTCAAGTCATAGCCGATTTCTGCTGCTAGATTCCTTCTGTCCCAACCATGAAAGCCGCACGTGCCCATACGCTCACCTGTATCCTTATTCAGAATCATCCAGCGATTATGCCCCTTGCTATCTGGATCAGCGTAACACTCAATCAATTCGTGCGCATGATCGATATGCGTGTACCGTTCCTCATCCAACAGGAACTGGCATACTTCCTCGCTTCCGAAATGGCGCAAAATAAACGCCGCATCCTCTGCATTCACCTGTCTCAGGGCACATCGATCCGTTTCTAAGTCGGCAAATATGTTTGTTCTCTCATTCATGATGCATGGTCTCCTTGTATTCTGATCACGTGTTCTACACAACCACGTCTTCCATATCTTTCAATTCTCTTTGAAACACTATAATTCCTAGCTAAAATTCGATAAAATGTTTTTTTCAACCCTTTTTGCGGTATGTAGACATGAAGTCATTTTTTCGTATCACGTATTTTTCCACCTTCAAGCCACTATATTTAATTTGATATACACCTCTGCCCGCCTTCATGTCACAAGTGAACGAACTGCCGCCGGCGGCAGCTTAAGGAGAGTGAACCATGATTGAATTCAACCATGTATCCAAGACGTATCCCGACGGCACCAAGGCCGTAGACGACTTGAATTTGCATATTGAGCAAGGAGAATTTTTCGTGCTAATCGGCCCAAGCGGATGCGGCAAGACGACCACGATGAAAATGATTAATGGGCTTATCGATACGACGGATGGCGATATTCTCATCCATGACAAGAATATCCGCGATTACAACTTGTACGAATTGCGCTGGAATATTGGCTACGTGCTGCAGCAGATCGCTCTGTTCCCTCATATGACGATTGAAGAAAATATTGCCGTCGTGCCCGATCTGCGGAGATGGAGTAAGGACGATATTCGCAAACGCGTTGACGAGCTGTTGGATATGGTCGGCCTCGATCCCGACACCTACCGCAGCCGTAAGCCGCATGAGTTATCAGGCGGACAGCAGCAGCGGGTGGGGGTCGTTCGCGCGCTCGCAGCCGATCCGGACATTATACTCATGGATGAACCGTTCAGCGCGCTCGACCCGATTAGCCGCGAGCAGCTGCAGCGGGATATCGCCGATCTGCAGAAGCGCATTCGGAAGACGATTGTCTTCGTGACGCACGATATGCAGGAGGCGCTCGCGCTGGGAGACCGCATCTGCCTCATGCGGGATGGCGAGGTGGTACAATGCGGCACGCCACAGGAGGTGCTGCAGCATCCCGCCGACGACTTCGTCAGAGACTTCATAGGAGCCCGCGCTGCTGCGCCTGTCTCAGCGATGACAGACGATATATTGCCGTTGGAACAAGTATTGCAGAAAGTGGAAGCAGAATGCTTATCAAATGATGCGGCACCGCTCTCTTCCCAGGCTTCGTTATCCGAGATGCTGTCGCGGCTCGCGCAAGAAGATGACATTCCCATCGAACAAGACGGAGAGTTGGTCGGAACCGTCAATCGGCAAGCGGTCGTCCAATTTCTAGCTGAGCGGATGGAAGCGAGGGGAATCGGATGAGTCGATTATGGAGCACTTTTATCGAACGTCAGGAGCAGCTCTTGAACGCCCTGCTCGAGCATATTCAGATCTCATTTATCGCTTTGCTGTTTGCCATCCTCATCGCGATTCCGGTGGCCATCTATTTAACCAGGCATCCGAAATGGGCCGAACCGATTATCGGCACGTCCGCCGTGCTGCAGACGATTCCTTCACTCGCATTGCTTGGATTGCTCATTCCGCTCGTCGGCATCGGCAAGGTTCCGGCTATCATCGCGCTTGTGCTGTACGCGCTGCTTCCAATACTGCGCAACACGTACACGGGCATTAAAGAAATCGATCCGGCGCTAATCGAAGCTGCCCGCGCCATGGGCATGAACCATCGCAAGCGTCTGTTGCGCGTAGAGCTTCCGCTCGCTCTGCCCGTTATGATGGCGGGAATACGAACCGCCATGGTGTTAATCGTCGGTACAGCAACCTTGGCCGCGTTAATCGGAGCAGGCGGGCTAGGAAAGCTGATTCTGCTCGGCATCGATCGCAACGACAACATGCTTATCATGCTGGGCGCGATTCCAACCGCGCTCTTAGTGCTGCTGTTCGACGTCATGCTGCGGCTCGCAGAACGGCTGTCACAGAAAGGATCGTTGAGATTCGTTGGAATTGCCATGCTGGCCGCTATCCTCTTCATCGAGATTCCCTTTGCATGGGGGTCTGGCCAGAAAGACCTGGTCATCGCCGGCAAACTCGGCTCAGAGCCGGAAATTCTGATTCAAATGTATAAGCAATTAATCGAACAGGACACTGACTTGAAGGTAGAAGTGAAGCCTGGCTTCGGCAAGACATCGTTCGTGTTCAATGCGCTGGAAGCCGGTGAAATCGACATTTATCCAGAGTTTACCGGTACAGCGATTACGACGTTCATGAAACAGGAAGCCGTCAGCACGGATCGCAGCAACGTGTACGAACAGGCGAAGCAGGGCATGGCAGATCAGTTCGGCATGGTCTTGCTGCAGCCGATGGAGTTCAACAATACGTATGCATTGGCAGTGCCAAGTGCTACCGCTGAACAATATCAATTGAATACCATTACTGATTTGAAGCAGATGGCCTCGAACTTGAAGGCAGGATTTACGCTTGAATTCTCCGATCGGGAAGATGGATATAAAGGGATTCAACAGCTGTACGGCATACAGTTCCCGAATTTGGTCACGATGGAGCCGAAGCTGCGGTACAGCGCCGTCGAGACGGGAGACATCACGCTCATCGATGCCTATTCAACCGATAGCGAGCTGAAGCAATATGAGCTTAAGGTGCTCGAAGATGATAAATCATTATTCCCTCCATACCAAGGCGCTCCCCTCATGCGTAAGGAGACGCTCACGAAATATCCCGAGCTGGAGAAGACGTTGAATAGGCTCTCCGGTAAAATAACGGATGAAGAAATGCGGAAAATGAATTATGACGTGAATGTGGGAGGCATTCCTGCCGAAGAGGCAGCGCGAGACTTCCTGCAGCAAGCGGGGATATTGAAATAATCCATTTTGAAGGCAGAGCTGACCAGCTCTGCCTTGTTTTTTTATTACGTTGATAGCTTTCGTTAAAGAGTTAATTGATATACGATTTCTCGCGCTTCTTCCCGCACAATGCCGGTATCATGAAATCCGCGTTTCCGGTAAAAGCGCTGCGCGACCTTATTGTCCTCGTGAACGGTCAACTGAATGACGCTGCACTCGGGAAATTGGGATCGCAGTTCATTCATGCATGCCGCAAACATTTTCGTTCCATATCCCTGTCTTTGGTACGCCTTGTCTATAAAAAAACCGCAAATCCAATAATTATCGCGGCTGCCCGGAGTATACGAATAATAGAAAAATCCGACCATAACGCCGTTTATATATACTGCGTATGGATCGATCTGTTCGTCATCCGGGCGAATGTAGGCGGATGCCAACGATTCCGCGACGGTCGGCACCCATTCCCGTTGGGAAGGATGAACTTCCAAGTCGAGCGCCGTCTCCCAATTCCCCTTATGTACCGGTTCAATGGTTAGCTGCAACACTAGCTCTTGTTGCTTCATGTTGTTGACTCCTTTTCGAATACCTGTTGTAAAAATTGATGCACCTTGTCCCGATATCGTTCCTTATTCGTCGGGTAGGCATTGGCATGGATCGCATCGTCGATGATTAATAGCTCGCTTAATCCAATTCGCTTCTGGTTATGAATATCGACGCTCATCTGCGTCGGCACGAACGTATCCTTATTCCCGTGTATAAGGAGCAGCGGAATATCCTTATCCTTCACCTCATCAATCGGCTTCACCTGTCTCATCGAGAACTTCGCTGTCTTCTTCAGGCTTCGGTCCAGCAAGCCCATAAACGGGAACAACGGAACATGGTTCAGCTGTTTCAATTGATATTTCATCAGCTCTTCCATGTCGGAATAAGGGCAGTCCGCAATAATGAACTTCACGTATTGGCTGATGCCGGCATACATGAGCACCGTCCCGCCGCCCATCGATTGCCCATGCAAACCAATTAATGCGTCTTTGCCTGCGCGCCGCCTTACAAATTCCACCCAAGCGTCTAAATCGTCACGTTCATGGAAGCCATAGCTCGCATACGTCCCTTCGCTGCGGCCATGGCCTCTCTGATCGATGAGCAGAACATTGAATCCTTCATCTGCGAACAGGCTGATGAACTGTGCCGAGATGATATGATTCGCGGTATAGCCGTGTACGAGAATAATGACCTTATTACCTTCCGGATATCGCTCGATATAGTAGCCTCTTAACGCGTGTCCGTCCTTGGAAATAATGCTGACATCTTCCTTCGGAATGCCTTCGAATTCTGCTCTTGTCAACAGCCCGAAGCCTTCCACCGTCGTATAAGCGCTGTCCAGCGAGCTTCTCTCCCACAGCGTAACCTGCCGAAATGCATGGCGGCTTACGGCCGTGATTCCTATCAGCAGCAGGACAATAACTCCTGCCGCAATTATGAATAGCCACATGTTAGATCACCCTTTATGTCACGTCAATCTCATGGTATGCAATACGGCATTCGCACCAATTGCTCATCTAAAGCATATCGCCTTCAGGATGATTTGGCTATACTTAATATCGCTTTCATTTCTTTCCGCGCAATCCAGAACGTCCATCGGACTTGCTCGAGCCAAGCCTCATCCGCAACCCGAGTCGCATAACTTGCCTTCAGACTTCAGTTATGGAAATTAATCGGCATGATACCGCCTCCGATATTAATTCTTCGATTCCAGATGTTTCAAATAAAATAGGATGCCGGCTCTGTCCACGCTTGAAAATTGCAGCGGATCTTCCCGCATCATATCACGCAAAGCATCGACAGGTATCCAGCGCACATTCGTCGTCCCATCTCCCGATGTCAAGAGCGTGCCTGACACCTTGCAGCGAAAGTAGTATCCAACCGAATCGAATGGTCCGCGGATGGTCTGATAAGCAGCAAACGGCCGAATGCATTCCACTTCGAACTCCGATTCGATGCCCGCTGTATCCACCTTCGTCTCATATCCCTCAATTTCGACGATATCCAGACCAGTCTCTTCTTTCACTTCGCGGCGGAGCGCTTCTGTCAACGATTCGTATGGCTCGATTCTGCCTCCAGGGAGCTCGATGGTGGCCGGTTGATCCGGCTTTGAGCGGTTCTGGACAACAATTTCCACGCCGTGTTGATTGTTCCGTTCAATAATCGCCCTTGAATTGACGTACCACATCTTTTGGTTCCTCCTCTGCATCTGTGACACCGGCATTATTGCTCAGCTATGCTGTGGCCTCTAAATTTATCATTTCTATCAAAGCTTACAAACCGTGTGCCTTGAAAGGTCAGTCTGCCGCGATCGCCCTCCGCCATCATGCCGAAATCCCGCTCCTTGATCTGAAACTCCATCCGGTCCCCGCTCTCCACTTCGAACGTCGTGTAATACAACGTGACGGTATGATGATAAAAATCTCCATCATGGGCGTGATGATCCCTTATCTTCGTCCGCTTGCCTACGACGAGCGCTTCCACGGCCAGCAGCGGCTGCTTATTGTTATAACTCCATTGGGAGATTCCTTTAATCAAGCTGAAAATAATAATTCCAAATACGACTATGAAGCCTAGCGGGATAATCGTGGTAATAAAGCTTTCCATGGGACTAGGGGAAAAAGGCGAGAACGAGAAGTTCATGTTGACCTCCTTATGAAAAAATGAGCTCACGAGCTCATTAGTATGGAACGGGCTGTTGTGAAGCGAGCGCGCACGTTCATTATATACGATGCAGAGGAAAAGATTAACAACATTTTCAACGCAACACAACCCCATTCCAAGCGGAACAGGGCTGACTGTTGTTTCTATGCTGGGTTATTACGCCTTTCTTTTCAACGCGTCTGAATAGAGCTTGGCGATACGAGATATGATGTCGAGCGATTTACACGTGCCGCTGGCTTCCATCGCATGATCAGCATCCGGAATGACGGTAATCTGCAACTGGTCGTTGACCATAATCTGGCGGTGTTCTTCTTCACCGAACAACGGATCCTTCGAACCGTAAATGACACTGCCAGAAGAGTGAAGCATGTAAGGAATCGCATCTTGTATAGGCGTTAGTATAGGACGGGTAGCTCACATGAATATTGTTTTCCCGGAAACAGCACGACCAAAGAGTCGGAGCCGCATGTTATGAAGCGATGGCTCGTATTCACACCCCAGCTTGACGGTTCTTGATGGATATGTACATTCAATGCCATCTCCCCCTTCGGTCAAAACAATTTAAAACATTTCATCCAGCAAAATATAGTAATTCACCTTGTCTTCATCCACCGCTTCAATTCCGTATCCTTCCAGAAACGGCTGCCTATACTTATCCGTTCCGAAGTTATGCATCATACTGCGTATCGCAATGCCAATATCTTGGTATCGATCCGCCAATCCGCATCGGCCCAAATCGATGAAGCCGCTAATCTTTCCTTGACGCAGTAAAATATTCGGCAGACAGTAGTCTCCATGCGTGAACACGATATCTTCTGCGTTCGGACGTTCTTGAACGAGCTGTTGATACAATTCTGCTGCCGACTTGCCCAGATTGTCCTCATTGAAATCCTCTTCATCGACGAGTCCCGCCAGAAGCCGTTTCTCGGCTTCCGCCAGCTTGCGATCCAACCGATTATCTATCGGGCATTCCTGTGTATCGACCCGATGGAAGAGCGCCAATCCCGCTCCAAGCAAACGCGCCGTATTTTCTGGTCGGGACAGCTGAGCCGGAGAGCAGCACATGTCACCTTCAACCACAGACATGAGCAAGAAGTCATAGCCGTTCGTTTCTTCGTAATAGAGCAACTCTGGCACCTGCAGCTTGCCTTGCAGCCATTCCAGCGCGCGTTTCTCCGATGCGAGCGTTGTCTCCCAACCGCTGGGGGCCACTTTCAAATAGGCGGCTTCAGCAGCAGGCGTCTGCACTTGAAACACACGTGCGCCCGACATGCCGATGCTGTCTTGCACCCAGTCATTCTCGCCTATATGCTCCAGCAGCGCATCAGGAAATGCGATCTCTTTCATCATATCCGGGACACTCCTATTCTACGAATTGCGTATCCAATACTTGCAAATTCCTTCCTTCAGTTCGGCCAACTGGCCTCCGTTCGCCTCTGCTACCTTTCTCGAACGAACATTATCCTCGTCAACCGTAACTAATACTTCAAGGAGCCCCTTCTCTCGGGCTTTGCCTACAAGCTCTCCAAGCAACAAGGTGCCATATCCGTTGCCGCGTGCGGAAGGCCGGATGACATATCCGATGTGCCCTCCCCTTTCCAGCAAAGAATCGTTCAAATATTTCCGCAGCTTGCCGTATCCGACAGGTCTGCCGTTCACATATAGCCAGTATATCGTTTGCGGCACATATTGGGGCGGAAGATTAATGCCGTGGGACATTCGCCAATATTTTTTCAAATATGCCCGGAAACGATCGGCAGGCACACCATATCCGCTATTGGCAAATCCACTCTCTCCCGGCCCGATCTCCTGCAGCATGTCGTAGATGTCCGCGCCGTCTTGAATCGTCAGCTCCTTCAATTCCACTTCTGCAGTCATGACATCATCTCATTTCATTAGAGTTTGCACAACGGTCCGCAGTGTTTCATCCTCTGGGACGAATAGCTTCAACGTCTTTTCTAGCGGGTAAGCCTCGATGAAATCGCACCCTTTTTCGGTCGCTTCCACCAAGGAAGCGCTTTGCTGCAGGATATCCCATCGGTTCAGAGGCACATATAACAATCCCGCCGCGTCATCGCCGGGACACCCTCCCGGTTATCTGATCTTACTCGAACAGCACGACCTTAGGTGTTACCACATGCTCGCACAGCAGCGTATATAGCTGCCCCCGATGATGGACAACGTGGCACAGCACTTCGAGCAGCCATTCATATCGAGTATACGTTACACCCCAATAGGATGTCTTCGTTTCCAGCAACTCTTCGAGCGTAAAGCCTGAAAAGGCTTGGACTAAATCTTCATGATGCCCGCGCAGCGCCTTCTTCATTTCCTCCAGTGTATTAGGGGTATGAAGGCGGTAGAACTCATCCATCTGCTCCTGCGTCGCCTCGTTCATAATAAGCCAGTCCGCTTGGCAAATAAGGGCGATATGGGACACCATCTCTTGAATCGAACGTTTATCTGGAATCGGCTGCTTCGTGAGATCCTCCTCCGTCAACTGGTCCATCATGTGATGGACCGAACGAATGGCAATATCCAATTGGTGAAACACGGTATCTACTAGCTGGCTCAACTAATCATCTCCTCATGGAGGTCTTAAATAAATGAAACGTTACACCGTTTTTGATGCCTTTTCCGTCCGATTTTCCTTTCTCTTATCGAGGAGACGGCTGCCTTGCTCCATAGCGATGCACAACACCATTCCCAGTATTATGCCGTTGTTCGCCAACGTCTTGAGCATACCGGGAAGCTCGCCTACCGCTGAAGCAGGAATGAACATGCACCCGATGCCGATCATGAGCGATACGCCGACAATGAACCGGTTCCGGTCATCCATTGGCACTGCCTGAAATTCCTTCAAGCCGATCCCTATCATGGAAGCGAACGGAATAAAAATAGTCGCATACCCGACAGGCATCGGAATCGAGGAGAAAAAGGCTGTCAACGCGGGAAAAAAGCTGATTGCCATCATAAAAATACTAGCAATAATAAATGGTAGCCGCTGATAGATCCGCGTAGCCATTACAAATCCGGCCGTACCCGAAATCGGCACGCAGCCCATGGCGGAAAAGATTCCGCCCAACGTCGTATTGGCGCCCATAATAAGCATCGTGCGATTATAAGCGATCGGCTGCTGCTGCTTCCCTGCGTCCTTCATGACGCCTTCCATGACCCGGATGCTGGTCATCATGTTCGTGATAAGCAGCAAGCTGATAAAGACCGCCGTCACCCCGATGCCAACGTCGAATTCGGGCATGCCCCAAGCGAATGGCTGCGGAGCGGCGAACCACGTCCGCGAAGATGCGGGCGGCTCGGTCACTCCAAGCGCGAGAAACAGCAGCCAGCCGATGCATAGGCTGATGAGAACCGAATAGTTGCGGAGAAATGGCCGGGAGCTGCGCGGCAAGAGCATCGATATGACGAGAGTAATGAGCGCGGGAATCGCTACCCGTAGATTGATCTGATCGGAGGACAAATAACCGATCCCCATCATCCCTTTCATGAATGAACCGCTCAGCTGCGCGACGAGCAGCAGCAAGTAGGTTCCGACGACCAATGGAGTGAACAGCTTCGTGATGGCCTCTGTGCAACGCAGCAAAGCGATGACGACGAAAATAATGCCCGCGAGGAACATCCCCATCTCCAGCTGCTTCAATCCGGCGTCCAGTCCTAAAGTACCGGAAGCGATAAGACCCGCATAGACGGAAAACACGCCCCACCACAAGCCTGCCGGATTCTCCATAATCGGAAACCGGTGGCCGAACAAGGTCTGCAGCAAACCAGACACTCCAATCAGCAAAAAGGTGCGCTGCATGAAGCTTGAAATCTCCTCTGGGGCAAAACCGAATGCATGGCCTACCGCCAGCGGAGCCACCAAGCTTCCTGCCAAAATAAAAACGACCCACTGAAACGATGAAAAAAACAATTTCATGATGTCTATCACCTGTGTTCTACATAAAATGGTATGAAGCTATGCCTAAGTGCGTGTTCAAGTAGGACAATTTCAGCACCGTGAAGGTTATGAATCCAGCCCGTACTGCTTCATTTTATAGTATAACGCACCGCGGGAAATACCGAGCTGGCGAGCGGCCTTCGCCTTGTTTCCCTTCGTCCGCTGAAGCGTCTCGCAGATAAGCGCACGTTCCATCTCCTCTGAATGGGCGCTCAATGGCAGCTCGGGCTGCGTCAAATCCGTCAACGTCATGAGACGCGCATAATCGGGAAGTTCCCGTGCCGTAATCTCGCCCTTATCCTGCACGGCAATGACGGCATAAGCCATCGCATTGCCCAACTGAGGCAGGTTGCCAGGCCAATCAAATGCAGTCAAGGCGGCCAACGCATCAGAGCCCAGGACGGGAACTGGGATTCCCGCTTTGTCAGACGCCGCAGCCAAGAACAGACGGCACAACTCAGGAAGATCTTGCGTTCGTTCCCGCAGCGGCAAGAGATGCTGAATCTGGAATGAATAATATAGCTCCTCAACGAGCCCCGCATGCTGCTCCCTTGAAGCCTCTTCCGCTACGGAAGCTACAATTCGGCATTGGAGCGGCACCGGCGCCGAGCCGCCTGAGCGATAGTAGCGCCGATCATGCATCGCATTCGCCAGCTTCTCCTGCAGCCGCTTCGGCAGCACGTGAATATCCTTCAAATAGATGCTTCCCTGCTGTGCTAGGTCCAGCTTCCCGGCACGCTCCTCATCCCCGTTGTAGCCGAACAACTCTGCTTCAAGCAAGCCGCTCGGAACGGCGCTGCAACTGACCGACACGAAATTCCCCTCGCACTCGTTGTGCCGATGCAGCCATTCGGCGAGCGATTTCTTGCCGACGCCCGGCTCTCCCATAAGGAGCAGCGGAGTCGCCATCCGTCCTGCTGCCGTGAGATGCTTCCAATCTTCCGGCTTGAACGAGAACACCTCGGGAGATAGCTCCCGTTCCCCTGGGTTGCTATACATCTCGGCGCTCAGCTTCACGTATTGCGTCACGTCGCGCTCGATCGAAATAGCGCCGATAAGCGTGTTATCCGTACTCAACACCGGCGCCGCATTGATCATGACGTGCATGCCCGGCCGCGGCTCATGGTACACCTGGCGGACCGCTCGGCCGCCTTCCATGACTTGAAAGAGCATAATGGATTCCCTCTGAAAGAAATCACCGATTTTTTTGCCAATAATCTCTCCACTGTCAATTCCGTATGTTTTCTCTGCTGCTGGATTCCAATAGATGACGTTCCCCTCTGTATCAATGATAGAGACCGCATCGTTCGTCGTCTGCAGCAAACATTCGAGAAATGCTTGCATCTCTTGTAGTAGAATCATTCGAACCACCGATTTTTCTAGAGGCTGTTCAACAAGCGCCCTCTCGAGCACAATATTTCCCGGTGCTGAAAAGTTCACTTTTTGAACATACACTTCTAATATTTTCTTAAATTATGGCAAACCGCTTCTGAAAATGCAACGAAAAAGACAGTAGGGCTGCTGGCATGATAACGCCCGATTTCCATATCATTCTAAAAAATGTGTTTACAATTCCAAATTTATATGATTATAATTAATCACAAATAGAATATGTGTATATTTTTTGAACACTTTTGTTCGCGGGAGGAGCATTTCGGACATGGAAAGTCTGATGAGAAATGCATTTCTATTTCTTTCGAAGAATAGGACGGCCAATCGCACCGCCAAGAAATACGGGTTGCGGTTCGGCGCGAAGCGGTTCGTTGCCGGAGAGCAAATTTCGGAAGCGATTACAGCGGTGCGAGAACTGAACGATAGAGGCATTGTCGTGACCTTGGATCATTTGGGTGAATTCATTTCGACGACGAACGAAGCGGTAGAATCCATGCAATACTGCATACGCACTCTGGACGAAATTGCTGCTAGTGGAGTCAAGGCCAATCTTTCACTCAAGCTGACACAACTCGGCTTGGACATTTCGCGCGACCTATGCCTGAGCAACATGCGCTCCATTCTCGAGGCCGCATCACGCTACGATAATTTTGTGCGTATCGATATGGAGGATTACGCGCATAACGAAGCCTCTATCGAGCTGTTCTGCCAGCTCCGCGAAGAGTTCGGCAGCACGATTGGTCTTGTCATTCAAGCGTACTTGTATAAGAGCGAGGAGGACATCATCAAGCTGCACCGGTACCAGCCGAATTTAAGACTGGTGAAAGGCGCTTACAAGGAACCGCCCGAAGTCGCCTTCCCGAAGAAGGAAGACGTCGACAATAATTACATCCGGATCATTGAACAGCATCTCAAGAACGGAGATTACGCAGCCATTGCCACCCACGACGATAACATCATCAACTCCGTCAAGACCTTTGTAAAAGCAAACAACATTCCTCTCTCACAATTTGAATTCCAAATGCTATACGGTATTCGCACTCAGGCACAACAGCAGCTGGCAGATGAAGGCTACACGATGCGCGTGTATGTCCCATATGGTGACGACTGGTATGGTTATTTCATGCGCAGACTGGCAGAACGTCCGGCCAACGTCGGATTTGTCGTGAAGTCCATGTTTAAATCATAAATCATCCAATCATTTGAAGGAGGCGCAATTATGACTATGGTAGAATACCGCAATGAACCGTTCACTGATTTCTCGCAGGAGGCAAACCGCAAAGCGATGCAACAATCGTTGGAGCGGATCGGAGAACAACTTGGCCGTACTTATCCACTTACGATTAATGGAGAGAAAATAACGACAGAGAAGCTCGGCACGTCGATTAACCCCGGCAACACCGATCAGGTCGTCGGGTTGATGGCGCAGGCTGATTCGACGCTGGCCGATCAAGCGATTGCCTCGGCGGATGCCGCTTTCCAGCAATGGCAGTATGTTAGCCCTGACGAACGCGCAGGCTACCTGTTCAAGGCATCTGCCATCATGCGCCGCCGTAAATTCGATTACGCGGCATGGCTCGTATACGAAGCGGGCAAGAACTGGGCCGAAGCGGATGCAGACGTAGCCGAAGCGATCGATTTCCTGGAATTCTACGGCCGTGAAATGATTCGCCTGAGCGGTCCGCAGCCGTTGACGCCGCTTCCGGGAGAGGATAACCGGCTTACCTATATTCCGCTCGGCGTCGGCGTTGTTATTCCGCCGTGGAATTTCCCGCTCGCCATCATGGCCGGCATGACATGCGCAGCCATCGTATCCGGCAATACAGTCGTGCTGAAGCCAGCCTCCACTGCTCCGGTCATCGCAGCGAAATTCGTTGAACTGATGGAGGAAGTCGGACTGCCTGCGGGCGTACTCAACTTCGTGCCGGGCTCCGGCGGTGAAATTGGCGACTTCATCGTCGATCACCCGCGGACACGGTTCGTATCCTTCACCGGTTCACGCGATGTCGGACTACGCATCAATGAACGCATCGCGAAGCCTGCGAAGGGGCAGATCTGGATCAAACGTCTTATTGCGGAAATGGGTGGCAAGGACGGCATCGTCGTCGACCAGTCGGCGAACCTGGATGAAGCCGCAACCGCAATCGTCCAGTCAGCCTTCGGCTTCCAAGGGCAGAAATGCAGTGCAGGCTCGCGCGCAATCGTTCATCAAGCGGTGTACGACGAGGTGCTGGAGCTCGTCATTGCGAAGACAAAGCAGCTTACCGTAGGTCCAGCCGATGAGAACTTCGCCATCGGTCCGGTCATCGATGCGAATGCATACGGCAAGATTCGAGAATATCTCGAAGTCGGCAAAACGGAAGGCCGCCTAGTCGCCGGTGGAGACATTGCGGAAGGCAATGGCTATTATATTCAGCCGACCGTCTTCGCCGATGTCGAACCGACCTCGCGCGTCATGCTGGAAGAAATCTTTGGTCCGGTGCTTGCCATATGCAAGGCTAACGATTTCAAGCAGGCCATTGATATTTTCAACAATACGGAATATGGCTTGACCGGCGCAGTGTTCAGCCATAGCCGCGAACACCTGGAGTACGCCAGACAACGCATGCATTGCGGCAACCTATACTTCAACCGCAAATGTACGGGCGCACTGGTTGGTGTGCATCCATTCGGCGGCTTCAATATGTCTGGTACGGACTCCAAGGCGGGCGGACGCGATTACTTGCTTCTGTTCACGCAAGCGAAGCTCGTATCAGAGAAATGGTAACGAACTCTTTCTATCTCTTATGAACGGTACTCTCACCTGCACGGCAGCATCTTTGCCGTGCAGGTTTTTCTCATGCCCGCCTCTATCGAACAGCCCCGGATACCACTGGACCATGTTTGCCGCCCTTCCGCTCGGACAGGTCTGAATGCCGCTAAAGAAAGCATATACTGGATCATAATTTCCCACATGCAAAACAAGCACCAACCCTATCTATGCAGGCTGTCGAACGATTGCATATTATCGCCAAACAAAGGAGGGAACTTATGAAAACAAAGGGCTTCGCCCTTATGCTTGCAGCATGCCTTGTCTTGTTGACATCTGTGCCCCTATCCGCGTTCTCGGGAGAACAGCGGCTCGGTTCAGGCTCCTATTCTACGCTGCCGCCTAACGGAACCAAAAACGCGCAGACAGGCCTATACCGGGCTGGCCGGATTTCCGGTGCCATGCCAACGAACCGCTGGTGGAGCAGCTTGGCATGGAATACATACTCCGAGGCCCAATATCCTCACCCGCTTGCAGTCAAGAATGAAGCGAACGGAATGAGCGTTTATGCTCCCGGCCCGCGCATTGCCGCACATCCCGCCTGCATTTGCGGCACGATGAGCGACACACCCGACTTCACCGTAGGCCATACAGGCGCCTCTTCATTCACAGCAGCCTCAGTAGACGGTTACAGCGATTGGTTCGTCAATGCGCGCTACGAAGCCGGAAGCCGATCCATGAATGCCTCATACGGACTTGGTTCCCCCTATGTGTACTTCACGTTTCATGGCGGCAGCCCACAGCTCTCCTTCACCGCCTCCCCGACTATATGGTCGGGTGATGAGCAAGCTTCCGTGCTCGGCATTACAATCGACGGCGCGCATTACGGGCTATTCGGACCTTCCGGAGGCACATGGGACGGCATTGGCACGGACACGCTGACGAATCGCCTGA
This sequence comes from Paenibacillus sp. OSY-SE, assembly GCF_000283315.1. Classification (NCBI taxonomy): domain Bacteria; kingdom Bacillati; phylum Bacillota; class Bacilli; order Caryophanales; family Paenibacillaceae; genus Paenibacillus; species Paenibacillus sp. OSY-SE. The sequence goes on from NZ_ALKF01000201.1 coordinate 186,869, forward strand.
ACGGGAAATCATACTTCGCCATCGCCGCGCTGCCAGACAATCGTCCGGATACGCTGGAGCAGTTCCGCCGCTATGCATACGCCCATGTCACAGATACGAAGGTGGCTTGGTCATATAATGCGGATAGAAGCGAGGTCCAGACGACCTACACGTGGACGACGTCGGTGAAGGAAGGTGCCGAGCAGGGCACTATCTTCGCATTGTATCCGCATCAATGGAAGCATACCGATGCTGCACTGCTGCCTTACGAATACGACAGCGTCCGCGGGGTGATGAAGACCGGGGCCGGGAACAGCTTGCGCACCGCAATGAAGTTCACGGGCGTGCTCCCTTCGCTTCCATTCAAGCTTAGTGTGGATGAACGCGCTGCACTGCAAGGATATGTGGATGAGGCGCAGGCCGAATCCTATTCGGGTGCGTCCGGCACGCATCAGACCGGCAAACGTCTGGGCAAGCTGGCCGCTCTCGCGCCGATAGCCGAACAAGTCGGTGATGCCGCAGCCGCGCAGCAGTTCCGCTCTGACATGAAGGGCATTCTGCAGGATTGGCTGAAAGCGAGTGACGACACAGAGCGTCTCAAACGTTCCAATCTGTTCTATTATAATGAACGATGGGGCGCCCTAATCGGCTATCCAGCGGAGAACGGCTCCGACACGGAATTGAACGACCATCATGTGCAATATGGCTACTTTATCCGGGCAGCGGCTGAAATCGCGCGCATCGATCTAGATTGGGCCAGCGACGACGAATGGGGCAAGATGGTCAAGCTGCTCATTCAAGATATCGCCAATGCGGACCGCAACGACACGCGCTTTCCGTTCCTGCGCGGCTTCGATCCGTATGCCGGGCACTCGTGGCAATCGGGCCGCGGCCAGTTCGCCGACGGCAATTACAACGGATCGCCTTCTGAAGCGATGAACGCATGGTCGGGGCTTATTTTGTGGGGAGAAGCGACAGGTGATACCCGGATACGCGACTTGGGCATTTATATGTACACGACGGAAATGAATGCGATTAGTGAGTATTGGTTCGATGCCTACGAGACGAAGCAGCGGCAAGATTTCTCCCGCACCACCGCCAGTATGGTGTGGGGCGGCAAGACGGCGAGCAGCGGGTGGTCGGACCGACCGGAGCAATCGTACGGCATGAGCTGGCTGCCCATCACCGCGGCTTCTCTCTATCTGACGCACCGTCCGGATTACGCCGACAGGAACTATGCGGCGCTGTTGGCGGAGAACGGAAGCATAAGCTTCAATCTCTGGGCAGACATCGTCTATATGTACCGCGCAGCCTCCGATCCCGAGGAAGCAGCAGCGTTATTTGATGCTCATGCCGAGGCCATGACACCGGAGGCAGGCAATTCCAAGGCGAACGCCTATTATTGGATTCGCAGCTTGAATGTGCTGGGGCATGCCGATCCGGCGGTGAGCGCCGACTATCCGCTCTACGCCGTATTTAATAAAGACGGAGCAAGGACGTATGCCGTCTACAACATGACGAACCGGGCCAAAACCGTCACATTCTCTGACGGCACACAGGTGAAGGCTGAGCCATCAGCCTTCGGCATCGCCTCCGTCGGAAATGGCAGCATCGATATCGTCCGCCCAGAACCCGATGACGGCGATGTTCACATCCTGCCCATTCCCGTTCATAAGGAATAAGACAGCTTCTGATTGCAAGTCATGTGTTCACTCATAAGGCACCCCCATGCAGCACCCTATCGGGGTGCCTCTTTTTTGCAGGAATGTATATTCCCAATGTCGAAAATAAGAAGGCTAAACCGATAGCGTCCAAGAAAGGGATAAGAAGCCATGGAGCAACGAAAGCAAATTGATCCTCTGTTAATCGAATTAGCAGACATCTCTAAGCCGTTATTCGGCTTGCAAATCGAGTCTTGGCAGCCAATCGCTCGCGGTTGGCTCAATTTAAAATGGAAAATCACAACGGAGCAAGGGGAATTCGTGTTAAAGAAATACCATTCGAACCGATTCAAAAATGTTGAGGTGCTTACTCGTGCATTGCAGCAGCAGCAAAGGCTGCATGAAGCAGGCATTCCGTGTCCCAAATTGATGGCCGATAAGGGGCGGCTTCTTCACGCTTCCTCTGCGAACGAACATTTCATCATCATGGATTACTCCACCGGAGAAATCGTTAAACCAGGCCATTTCAACCGACAGCAAATGGTTGATCTCGGCTGTGTTACTGGTAAAATCCATCGAGTCTTGAATGATGGGACACTTGGCATGGAAAGCGAGCCGCAATTTGTTCCTCCTGAACGGAAGGAAAGAATACTGCATTGGCAGAATGCGCTCGTGGAGGCGCAGCACAGTAATAACAGGCAAATAGCAGCCAACATCGAATTGCAAATGAACGTAACAGAAACGTTGGACCTTGACGCTTTTTCCGAGTGTAAAACAGGTTGGGCCCATCGTGATCTATGGGTGGATAACCTGCTATTTCACAAAGATCGGGTGTCGGCGGTTCTCGATTTTGATCGGCTCCACTTTGAGTATCCTGAGATCGATGTGGCGCGGGCCATATTGTCATGCGTATTGCATCATGGACATTTTCACCAAGAGCTTGCCTCGGCATTTCTTGAAGGTTATCGGACGGAGGCTGATTTTCCTTCCGGATCGTTAGTCCGCGCATTGCGCTTGCTTTGGTATTTGGAGAGCATATGGTGGATCAGCGCCAATATGGAGAAGCATAATGCCGTTCAGACCCGATTTGCGGAGGAAATGCTGTGGTTAGCCCATAACAACGAGCAGCTTCCGTTAATATTGGGAGACATATAGCTGCGTATACCCTAACCGCACATGGAACATAAAAAGGCGCACGATCCCATCGTCAGAGATCGTACACCCCATTGAACTAGAAGTTCATCGTATAAACAGTTAACTTTGCCAGGCTTTTCAGGCAAGGCTTAGGCTTTACTGCTCCGCCGACCATTTCTCCGCATCGTTCTGCAGGTCTGACAATGTTTTGCCGATATCGGTCGGGTTGCCATTCGCCGCTTGGCTGATGAACCCGTTGATGACCGGCACCATGCGCGTATTGTAGAACGGATTCGCCTCGTCGAGTAAATTTTTGCGCGCGATATCCGCCAGCTCCATCGCCTTGGCCGTATAGATATCCTTTTCATCCACGAAATCGGCCTTCTTCAGCGTTGGCGTAGCCAAGGAATTTTCGTAAAAATACTTTTGCGTCTCGTAGCTCGTCAAAAACTTCATCACTTCCCATGCCGCCTTCTCATCCTTCACCTCCTTCGCCATGACAATCGGGTCGACGGCAACCCAGCCTTCCCCATTTGGCCCCATATTCAACACAGGCACGAAGCGTTCGACCAGATCGGCGCTGCCCGAGCTCCGGAATTCGTTGAACGCCGCCCCGCCGCTCGAATCGATGGCAATCGCGATGTTATTCTCCTCCATGCCGAAGTTCTCCGCTCCCTGCCCGTTGATGAATGCTTTCGGCGCCAGCGGCGCGGCTTCCTTGAACCAGTCCAGCACTTTCGTCATCTCAGGCGTATTCAGATTCCATTTCAAACTTTTCAAATCATTGAGGCTGCCTTCCACACCATTGACGTTATACGCGTAGGACAGCGCCACAAAGGTCGATTGATTCAAGCTGTTGCCGCTGAACCAGAGACCATAGTTCTGCTTGCCTGTCTTTGGATTTTTGCCCGTCATCTTTTTGGCCTTCTCCAATATTTCTTCTGGAGTCGGATTCGCGGACAGCGGCTCGACGCCCCATTCCTCGAACATCTGCTTGTCATAGACGACCATCCGTTTGCCAAGAATGATCGGAATGCCGAATTGCTTCGTCCCATCTAAGGAGCGCACGCTGAAGGAGTACTTGAAGGCACCTTCCAAATAAATGCCCGGATCGAACGATTTGTCGTTCGCGATGAGGTCATCGATATCCTGAATCAGCCCCTGCTGGTAAAACTGATTCGCATAGGCTCCGCCGGTATATATCAGATCGACGTCCTTCGAGAGCAGCATCGCTTTCTGCTTCGCCATCGCATTCTCCCACGGAATCTGCGTCACCTTCAACTCGATGTTCGGGTACATCTTCTTAAATGTGTCTTGAACATATGGACTGAAGCCGATCGTCTTGCGTCCGGTCAACGTATCGACGCCATTTTCCATCGCCCAGCCCGCAACCGCAACGCGAACCGTGCCCGTGATGTCCGATACCTTTTCAATATTCCGGTCTCCGCCGCCGCCAGAAGTTGCGCCGCCTGAACACGCACTGACGAGTAGAGCCATGGACATGAAGAGATAAAGCCATACCGATTTTTTCATACCGATTCCCCTCCGTTCATCACCTGCATCATACAAGACCGTATTTCCTCGCATTATTGCTTGATGCCCGATAAAGCGATGCTTTCCACGATATATCGCTGTAGGAACAAGTACAGCACGAGCACCGGAAGCAAGCTTACCGTCGTCGCAGCCATGATGATAGCCGGCATCCGGTTCAGACCTTGATTGTATGTGAACATTGCCAACCCGAGCTGAATGGTGTACTTTCCCGCGTCGCTCAAGACGAGCAAAGGCCACAGCAAGTCATTCCATACTCCCAAAAACTGCAAAATAATAATCGTTGCCACAATGGGCGTACAAAGTGGAAAATAAACCCGCCAAAACACGGTACCTTCCCTTGCTCCGTCGATAATGGCCGCTTCGCGCAGCGTATTAGGCAACTGGTCGATGAACTGCTTCGCGAGAAACGTTCCGAATGCATAGTTCAATGCCGGCAAATAGAACGCCCAATAGGAATCGAGCAGGCGCAGCTTGTCAAACAACAGATATTGCGGAATCATCGTCATTTCGAACGGTATCATCATCGTGCTGAGCGCCACGACCAAGACGACACCGGCACCTCTAAACCGAATCTTAGACAATGCGTAGCCAGACAATAGTGCGGATAGCAAGCTGACGATGATGACGCCGACGGCGACGATGATGGAATTCAAAATGTATTTCAGCATATCGATATTAAGAAACGCAACTTCGTACGTGCGAATGGAGAATTGTCTCGGGAATAGCCGCGGCGGAAATGGAATGTTCAGCCGGGCGCCCCAATCGAAGCTAGTGATGAGCATCCATAAAAAAGGGACGATCATGACGAGCGATCCCAATGAAAGGACGGTCACAAGGAATATACGGCCCATGCGCTGATTGCGCTGCTTCGAAGGAAGACGCGGGGACCGCCCCGGTCGGACAGGCTTATTCGCGTTCCAGGAATTGTGTTCTGCCATCCCGTGGCCTCCTCTAATCGATGTCATGACGGCGGTTCGTGCGCAGAATGAGCACCGTCAAAATCAGGATTACGATAAACAGCAGGTACGATGCGGCTGTCGCCAGTCCCATCTGATGCCCGATGAAGGCCGTTCGATAAATGTACAGAACCGAGGTGAGCAGCGTGCCATCGGGATTGCCAGCCGTTCCGCCGATGAGCCATACATCGGTGAAACGCTTCATGCCGCCAATCGTGCCCATCACTACCATGAACAGAAATACCGGGCGCAAATACGGAATGGTAATATAACGCCACTTGCGAATCCCGTTCGCGCCGTCCACCTCCGCCGCCTCGTACAAATCTCGCGGCACGCTCTGCAAGGCGGCCAGAAAAATGATCGTATTGTAGCCGAGCGCCCCCCACATGCTCATAAGCACGATGCTGAAGCGCGAGAATGTCGGATCGGTGAACCAGCCGACCGGTCCGAGCCCAATTTGACCGAGCAGGAAGTTAAGCAAACCTTCTTCCCCGGGGTAGAACAGGAAGGAGAACAGAATGCTGGTCGCTACGGCGGAGACGACATTCGGGAGAAAGTAGACACTTTTGAAGAAGTTTCTGCCGAATGTCCATGGCAAGCTGTTAATCAGACTCGCCAACACGAAGGAGACGACGATGCCCGATACGACGGACAAGACCCCCATGAACATCGTGTTGTATAGAGACCGCCAGAACACAGAGTCGGACAAGACGATGCTGTAGTTGTGCAGACCGACCCAATGGCCCATAATTCCGTTTGTCTGTTGGAAGCTCATGAACAACGCCGCGGCAATCGGGTAGATCGAGAAGCTGATAATGCCAAGCAGCATCGGCGTGGCGAACAAAAAACCGATGCGATCGTTGCGTGTCCATCTTCTCTTCCGGATCTGCTTGCGGCCGGACATGGCGTTCACGTTGGCTGACAAATCATCACCACCTTAAGTTCAATTCAACGGCAGATTGTTACCTCTCATTTCACGGGCCTGAGAGGTAACAGCTTTCGTTAATCATGTAAGCGGATACAAAGAATTATAGGTTGTTCCTGGGCGAGGTGAAATGACCATTATGTTCAATTTCATGGATTATATAATCCGGGAGGCTCAATCACGTGTTTCTGCATTTACAGACGGCTCATCCCGCCGCATTCAGTCTTTGTCTCTGCTGGAATGCGGACGGATCCGGCATAACGATGGCAAATATGAGCAGTTAACGAGCGCGTGTTGGATATTCTTGATAGTAGAACGTGGAACGGGCAGCTACCGATACGGGAGTGGCACGGATCGGCCGGTGCATCCGGGGTCGTGCTTTCTAATCCCCCCAGGAGAAGTATTCGACCTTAATCCGTCTGGCGGGACAGGGTGGGAGCTTGCCTATGTGCTGTTCTCAGGGGAAAGAGGGCAGGAGATCTGCGGCTATTTCGGGGGGACGGCGGATCGGATTTGGCTAGTGGAACCGGACGGAGCATGGCGGCGGCAGCTTGAACAAATCAACGGCATGCTGGAATCCGCATCCCCCGCGTTCGCCGAACGGGCGGCTCTCTTGTTCGAGTTCATGCTGTTCGACATGTCGCTCCACTGTGATAATGGTTCGGCCTCTCCCCTTCCTTCATCCGACAAAGCGGCCATCCTAGATGCAGTAAGCCAAGCCGTCTATACGCCAATGGACGACAATGTGCTTGCCGCCAACTTGAATATGTCCGTTCCGACGCTGCGGCGCAAGGTCCGACAGTATACCGGATGCGCTCTCCATGATTACTGGCACCGTCTGAAAATGGAAGAAGCCAAGCTGCTTCTGACGCATAGCCCGGCTTCGGTAAAACAAATCGCAGCGCGATTGTGCTACGAGGATACGTATTATTTTTCAAGACTGTTCAAAAAAATCGTCGGGCTGTCCCCGCTGCACTACCGCGAGAAGGACAAGCCGCAGCGACAGTAATTCCATAAGCAACGCTCCTCTGCTGCTGCTCACAGCATGCGATTTCTTCTTATCAAATACGTTAGCGCAATTACAACAGCCAGTAATACGGCCAAGCTCCAAGTCACTTTGAACAGCATATCTGGGGTGTCCTTCGATTCGAGCGGTATGATATTATCATCATTTAATTTGGGCCTAATTAATTGCTGTACCCCATCCCGGCTATACCGCAGCGCGGCTTCATCCATCTCTGGCGCGATTCGAACGGCGGCTCCATTGTCATATTTCCCGGTAATGACGTCATTTTCAAATTGGAAGGCAAGCGGAGTCCCACCGCTATTTATGTAGTATTCGAGCGCCTTATAATCTGGATTGGATTCAGAACCGGTCAATCTGGCTTGGCCGTCTTCGATTACCAACGGATACAGGCCCCACTTCGTGTCGTACGAGTGCTCTGATTCATCCGCCTCATCCAGTGAAAGCAACGCCGTATCCTGCACAGCCAACTGTTCCCATTGTGCATCACAGCATGTCTGGTTGACAGTAATGATATGACTCGTGCGGATCCCCGATACGATATACATCACGTGAACCTGCAGGGAGGTGTCGTCCATAGCGGTGATTCGGCCGATAACGAGCGTTTCCTGATCATGATGAGTCAAGCGGTGGAGAAGGTCGGCTCCTTGTACCGGTGAAATGAGAGCAACGCTTAGCAAGAGAAAGATGCAGAGCGATATGATCTTTTCCACGGGATACCTCCTGTGCGAAAAAAATGAAAATGAAATTCTAGCGATATCGATAACTATGATTAAACGACACATTTTCCGTATTATACCATATAGTAATAGAGATTGCTGGAAATAAGAAATTCTGAAAATAGAGGGTGCGCTTATTAACCCTTTTACCCACTATCCCAACTATTCAGATAATGAGCATAATATGGAAGCTCCGATCGGCCAAGCTCAACCGCTCCTCACTGAAGTGAATAGCCCATCCCTTACGGTTACCGATATTCCACCATCCTCACAACCATACTTTTTCGCGTTCCACTCATGATATAACGGTCTATCCCATGCTCGCTATAGTCGTAATTCCAGCATAAAGGAAAAAGCTTAAAAACCAAATGTGCAGCTTATTCATCTAATGAGTGTAAGATTCTCCCTGCGACAATCATAACAAGCAGGAGGACAGGCGCGAATTACAAGTAGAGACAGATTGGAGAGGTTGAAAAAGAATGAAGAAACGAAACAAACTGCTGCTGTTGACTCTATCCTTAATGCTGCTCGTTCCGCTGGTGGCTGGGTGCAGCGGAGAATCCAAGCAGAACGAACAGGAGCGCGTGCTCCGCATCGGAGTATTATACGGTGGCGGAGACGAGCAGTACATACGCCAACAATATACCGACATCTTCGAATATACGAATGGCGGCATTTCCATCGACATCGTTCCCGCCGTCGATACGAGCGGATATCGCTATGCCGATCCGGCAGAGAGGGACAAAAACCCCGATCCTGTAGGGGAAATGCAGAAGCTTATGACTGGAGCCAATCCGGTAGATGTCGTCATTCTCGATACGGACGCATTTCAGGAAATCGTCCGCGATGGGAATTTAAAACAACTGGATCCGCTCATCCAAAAGGACAACTTCGATACTTCAGATATTATTCCTTCCGTCCTGGACACGATTAAGACAATGGGGGACGGAAACATCTACGGACTGGCGCCAACATTCTCGTCAAATGCATTATTTTACAACAAAACGTTGTTCAAAGAAGCTGGAGTCGAGCCGCCGCACGACAACATGACGTGGGACGAAGTATTCGATCTGGCGCGCAGGGTCGCCAATGGCGAAGGGAAAGACCGCACATTCGGCTTCGGCTTCAACAGGTATCCAGGCGACAACGCATTCTGGAGCGTGTCGGACTACGTGAAGCCGCTGCAGATGCGACTTTTTGACGACAAGGCCGAGCGAATGACAATCAATACGCCGCAGTGGGAACATGTATACGGCACGCTCGCGAAGCTGTCCCAGGATCATGTACTGCCCGGCCAGAATGACGATATGGAAAGCAGCGGCGAGTACAGTCCGCTGAACCACGACCTGTTCTTGTCTGGAAGAGTGGCCATGATGCTCGGATATTACGGCTATACTTCGGAGCTGTTAGATGCCAGCAAGCATGCAGGCAATATCAAAGGCCTCAATATGCCGGAATGGGATGTCGTCACAGTTCCGCATCATCCGGAAGCGCCAGGCATTAGCAGCGGCATGAGCTTCAACACCATAACTGCCATCAATACAGAGGCGCAAAATCCAGATGATGCCTGGAAATTCATACAGTTCATCAACAGCGAGGATTGGGCAAAAATCAGATCCCGCTCCAGCCATGAGATGGTATCCCGCAAATCGTATATCACGCCGAAGGAAGGGCTGAACTTCAACATCCAATCTTTCTATGCAATGAAGCCGTCGCCCAATAATGCCGTCGAAATAAACCTTCGCCGCCAAGCCAATAATTTGTACACCGTTGAAAGCGCCGGTTATGAGCTGTTCGACAAAGTAATCAAAGGCAAAATGACGACAGCTGAAATGCTGAAAGAATGGGAGACGAAAGGGAATGCCCTGCTGTTGGCCATCAAGAAAAATCCGAACGGCCCCATTGGCAAGGACGATGATATCATGAAAGGGGTATATGGGGATTAATGGAGGGTTTAAAAATAAAAAATTCACAATACAAAATTCTGTATATCAAAAAGACATCGAGCCGTAGTGCTCCATGTCTTTTTTACATTCCACCCGTGTTAAAGCGGCCTATGCATTCTGGTTCATCTGCTGCTTGGCTGCCGCCAATAGCTGCTCGAACAAATCGTCATCCTCTTCGAGAAGTTCATCCATCGCAAGCATTTCTTCTTCGTTTCCGGATTGTTCGGTGAAGTTCAAGCTATAGTCCCACTCTTTCCCTTTCTTGCTGAAAAACGTAATTTCGTACGTAGATGAAAAACGATCGTGCGTAAAGACGACTTGTCCTGCATAGGTGCCGTCTTCGCGCTGACTCATGTTCGCCTTTACGATATTGAACTGCATACCTGATCCCTCACTCGTTATAGTCATAATTCCATTATAAAAGAAAAAAGGCAAAACCAAAAGCGCCGCTCACTCATCTAATAAGTGTCACCATTATGCCTCCGAGAAACGTAACAAGAAGAAGGACAAGCAATCATTGCCAAAACAAAAGAATGGAGAGGTAGAAAAAGAATGAAGAAACGTAACAAACTGATGCTGCTGACATTATCTATGATGCTGCTCATCCCGCTCTTGACGGCATGCGGCGGGGAAGCGAAGCAGAACGAGCAGGAGCGCACGCTCCGCATCGGAGTATTGTACGGCGGCGGAGACGAGCAGCACATACGCCAAGAGTATACGGACATCTTCGAATATATGAACGGCAACATTTCGATCGAAATCGTTCCTGCCGTCGATACGAGCGAGTACAACTATTCCGATTCGGCTGGTCCCGACCCGACAGAGGAAATGCGAAAGCTGCTTACCGGCGCCAATCCGGTCGATGTTGCCATCGTGGACAGTGATTCATTTCAGCAATATGTCCGGGATGGACAGTTCAAGCAATTGGATGCGCTAATCCAAAAGGATGGCTTCGATATGAGCGACATCATTCCTTCCGTTATGGACACCATCAAAATGATGGGAGACGGCAATATTTACGGATTGGCACCGACCTTTTCGTCTAAAGCATTGTACTACAATAAAACGTTGTTCCAGAAAGCCGGAGTCGAGCTGCCAACCGACAGCATGACGTGGGATGAAGCATTCGAGTTGGCCCGCAGAGTCGCCAATGGCGAGGGAAAAGACCGGACATACGGCTTCAGCTTCGACCAGTATCGATGGGGGACTGCTTTTTATGGCGTTGCCGATTATGCCGGGCCGCTGCAGCTGCGCACGTATGACGACAAGGCTGAAAAGATGGCGATCAATACGCCGCAGTGGGAGAAGGTATACGACACAATTGCAACGCTGTCCCAAGATAATATAATGCCTGGCCGAAAAGATGATGACAACGGCGGCAGCCTCGGCGAGGGACGTTACAATCCACTGGACCACGATCTGTTTTTGTCAGGAAAAGTCGCAATGATGATGAACTACTACAGCTATACTTCGGAATTGTTCGACATAAGCAAAAATGCAGGCAAAATCAAAAACTATCAAATGCCCGAATGGGATGTCGTCACCATTCCTCACCATCCGGAAGCGCCAGGAATAAGCAGCGGCATGCGCTTCGACTCCATTATGGCCATTAATACGCAAGCGCAGAATCCGGATGACGCTTGGCAATTCGTACAGTTTATCAACGGAGAGGATTGGGCAAAAATCAAATCCCGCTCTACCTATGAGCTGGTGACTCGCAAATCATTTATTAAACCGAAAGAAGGAATGAATTATAATATCCAGTCCTTCTATGCAATGAAGCCGGCTCCAGGCAATCCCGCTGAAGAGAAGCTTCATCAGAAGTATAGAAATTTATGGATTATTAAGAACTCAGCCGAAGAACTATTCAAAAAAAGGATAGAAGGCAAATTAACGACTGCCGACATGCTGAAGCAATGGGAGACAAAAGGGAACCAATTGCTTCCAATGATTAAAAAGAATCCGAACAAATCGATATTCGGAGATGAGGCTGTACAGAAGGCAGTATATGGAGATTAATTGAATACGAAAAAATGCTTCGCACCGCATTCCGGTCGGAGCATTTTTGGGGTTGAAATGAAGTCATGAAACGAAAGTGTAACATTATGGCTCCCAGAAACGTAATAAGGAGGAGGGCAGGCAATCATTGCCAGAACAAAAGAATGGAGAGGTAGA